>NZ_RZSF01000008.1:0-55428 GCF_004023325.1 Mesorhizobium sp. M1A.F.Ca.ET.072.01.1.1
GCCGTATCCCATTCCATGGTGCGACCGAAGCGCGGATAAACGTCGGCCTCGGCGGCGGCGAGCAGGCAGAATTTCAGCGACGAGCCTATCGAGACGATTTCGGTGGCGCCGAGATCGCGAATGAAGGCTTCGGTTTCCGGCGTGTTGTGCGAGCGGCTGGCGACGACAGCGAGCGGCGTGCCGCCTGCCCGCACGGTGACTGGCCGACGGCCGGCGACACGATACTCGCCGTCAACGTCGATCGCTTCCGCCGTCCCCGGCCGACCGGAGAAGAAACGTCCTGTGCAAGGCGCGAACACGACGCCGACTTCCGGCACGCCGTGGCGCACCAGCGCAATGTTGACGGTGAAATCGGTGCGGCGGTTGACGAATTCCTTGGTGCCGTCGAGCGGATCGACGAGGAAGAAGGCGCCGTCGAGGTCGGGCGTGGCAATACCCGCCGCAACCTCCTCCTCGGCGACGCAAGGGATGTCCGGATAAGCGGCGCGCAGGCCGGCCAGGATAATCTTTTCGCTTTCGCGATCGGCTTCCGTCACCGGCGAAGAGTCGGACTTGCTGTCGACGGCGCAGCCTTCGTGGAAAACGCGCATCACCGCGCGGCCGGCATCGAGCGCGAGGCGCTCGAACACGCCAAGCATTGCCGCGTCGTCAGATGCCGCCGCCATCGTCATACTGCTCTTCGGCAACGTCGCGCTCCGTCAGCCAATGTTCCAACGCTTCCGCCATCTCCTCGGGCGTCCTGCCGAGAGTCTTGAGGTGGATCTCGGGGTTCTCCGGCGTCTCGTAGGGAGAATCGACGCCGGTGAAGTTCTTGATCTCGCCGCTCAAGGCGCGGGCGTAAAGGCCCTTCGGGTCGCGGCGGGCGCATTCCTCGAACGGCGTGTCGACGAACACCTCTACGAATTCCCCCTCGCCCATCAGCTCGCGCGCCATGCGCCGCTCGGCGCTGAAGGGCGAAATGAACGAGACGATGACGATCAGGCCCGCATCGGCCATCAGCTTGGCCACTTCGGCGACGCGGCGGATGTTTTCGACCCGATCCGCGTCGGTGAAGCCGAGATCGCGGTTGAGGCCGTGGCGGACATTGTCGCCGTCGAGGATGTAGGTGTGGCGGCCGGACGCGAACAGCTTCCTCTCGAAAAGATTTGCGATGGTCGACTTGCCGGAACCGGACAGACCGGTGAACCAGAACACCGCCGGGCGCTGGTTTTTCAGGTCGGAGCGGCCGCGCTTGCCGACGTCGAGCGATTGCCAATGAATATTTTCGGCGCGGCGCAGCGAATGCAGGATCATGCCGGCGCCGACGGTGGCGTTGCTGATGCGGTCGATCAGGATGAAGGCGCCGGTCGTGCGGTTCTCGGCGAAGGGATCGAAGGCGATCGGCGCCCGGGTCGACAGGTTGCACACCCCGACCTCGTTGAGGTCGAGAGACTTCGCAGCCTCATGCGCGAAATCGTTGACGTTGACGCGGTATTTCAGATCGGTGACGGTCGCGCTCACCTGATCGGTTTCGGTGCGCAGGATATAGGACCGGCCGGGCAGCAGGGCCTGCTCGTCGAACCAGACCAGATTGGCGGCGAACTGGTCGGCGACCTGCGGACGTGCGGCCGGCGATACCAGCATGTTGCCGCGCGAAACCTCGACCTCGTCCTCGAGGACGAGCGTGATGGCCTGGCCGGCAACAGCCTGCTCAAGGTCGCCGCCATGCGCGACGATGCGCTTGACCCGGGAGGCCCTGCCCGACTTGGCGACCACGACCTCGTCGCCTTTGGAAACGGAACCGGATGCAATGGTTCCGGCAAAGCCGCGAAAATCGAGGTTGGGACGGTTCACATACTGGACGGGAAAGCGGAACGGCAATTCGATCGCGGCCTCGTCGACGGACACGGTTTCCAGATGCTCGATAAGCGACGGCCCGGAATACCAGGGCGTGCGCTCCGAGCGGCCGGTGACATTGTCGCCGAAGCGCGCCGACATCGGAATCGGCACGATACTGTTGAAGCCCAGGCTTTGCGCGAAGTCGCCGTAGTCGGCGACGATCCGGTCGAACACGGTCTTGTCGAAGCCGACGAGGTCGATCTTGTTGACGGCAAGGACGATGTGACGAATGCCGAGCAGCGAGGCGATGATCGAATGGCGCCGCGTCTGGCGCAGCACGCCCTGGCGCGCATCGATGAGCACGATGGCGAGGTCGGCGGTCGAAGCGCCCGTCGCCATGTTGCGCGTGTATTGCTCATGGCCGGGTGTGTCGGCGACGATGAACTTGCGCTTCGGGGTGGCGAAGAAGCGGTAGGCGACGTCGATTGTGATGCCCTGCTCGCGCTCGGCCTCCAGCCCGTCGACGAGCAGCGCGAAGTCGATGTCGTCGCCGGTGGTGCCGTGCTTGCGAGAATCGTTCTCCAACGCGGCGAGCTGGTCCTCGAAAATCTGCTTGGTATCGGACAGCAGCCGGCCGATCAGCGTCGACTTGCCGTCGTCGACCGAGCCGCAGGTGAGAAAGCGCAGCAGCGACTTCTTCTCCTGCGCGGCCATGTAGTCGCGGATCGAATCGGTCGGGGCGAGGCTCTTGGCCAGGATGTGGCGCATGCTCAGAAATACCCCTCGCGCTTCTTCTTTTCCATGGAACCTGCCTCGTCGCGGTCGATGAGGCGGCCCTGGCGCTCGGAGGTGCGGGCGGTCAGCATCTCGCCGACGATGGCTTCGAGCGTGTCGGCATCCGATTCTATGGCGCCCGTCAGCGGATAGCAGCCCAGCGTGCGGAAGCGCACGAGACGGTTCTCGATCTTCTCGCCGGGGCGCAGTTGCATGCGGTCATCGTCCTTCATGATGAGCATGCCGTCGCGTTCGACGACCGGCCGCTCCTTGGCGAAATAGAGCGGCACGATCGGGATGTTCTCCTGCAAGATATACTGCCAAATGTCGAGCTCGGTCCAGTTGGACAGGGGAAAGACGCGGATCGATTCACCCGGCGCGATCCGGGTGTTGAAGATCTTCCACATTTCCGGCCGCTGGTTCTTGGGATCCCAGGCATGCTGGGCATTGCGGAAGGAAAAGATGCGCTCCTTGGCGCGCGACTTCTCCTCGTCGCGACGGGCGCCGCCGAAGGCCGCGTCGAAGCCGTATTTGTCGAGCGCCTGGCGCAGCGCCACCGTCTTCATCACATGGGTGTGGGTGTTCGAGCCGTGATCGAAGGGGTTGATGCCGTCGCGCACCCCGTCTTCGTTGACATGAACAAGCAGGTCGAAGCCGAGCTTCTGCGCCATCTGATCGCGAAAGGCGATCATCTCACGGAATTTCCAGGTCGTGTCGACATGCAGGAAGGGAAATGGCGGCTTGGCGGGATAGAAGGCCTTCATCGCCAGATGCATCAGCACCGAGGAATCCTTGCCGACCGAATAGAGCATCACCGGCTTGGCGAAAGAGGCCGCAACCTCACGGAAGATGTGGATGGATTCGGCCTCTAGCCGCTGCAGATGGGTGAGCGCGATGTTCATAAGCTATTGAGCGTTCTTTCATGCCGGCCAGGCCCTTGCAGCAGGCGATTGGCGCGGTTTGCTAAAACAGCCCGTCAAGCCCTGGACCCTTGTCGCGGGCGTTCTAGCAGATCGCCATCGCCCATAACAATGCAAGACCCGCGCCGGGCACAGCGCTTTGGGAATGAATTTTCCAAGTGAGCGTGATAAGTCGGAAAATTCTCCCAGACAAGCCGAGCAATTGAAAGGGGCCGAACAAACCTATTTGCTTCGATCGGCTAGGTTGACTTCCAAGAGCTTTCGTCCACGCCGCCGATTTTTGGCTGGACATCCTTCGGTCGCCCTATCGGAGATCGGAGCCAGCCGCTATACCGGCGCGGGAGCGGGCGAGGCGCGGCAGAACGGGATCGGTCAAGGCCAATTGTTCGGTACTCCGGCGGGTCTGCGCACAACCTGGAAGATTGCGAAGCAAGGCATTGAACCTGTTTACATCGCTTCGGCGCCATCTCACGCCGACACAGATCAACATCTATTTCTCGATCGTCTGCTTCTTCTCGCCGCCGGTGCTGGGGTCGGTGGTCAGCTTCGTTTTCAACGGCGGCGCGCTCTGGTCCGTGGTTCTGCTCGCCATCAAACGGCGGCAGTTCAACATCGACCGGCCGATGCTTGCCATGACGGTGGCGATCTGTGCCTATTGCGCGGCCATCGTCCTTGCTTCGATCGTCAACGGCACGCTGGCGGCGGATCTGCGGTTGTTCCTGCCGCTGATCACTTTCCTCTTCTTTCCGATCTCCTATTCGACCTGGAGCATCACGGAAAAGACAGTGCTTGTCCGCATCGTCGTGCTGGCGAGCGCCGCGGCATGTTTCGGCGCGCTGCTGCTCGCCGTCGTTCAGTATTACTGGATCGGCACCAGGGCCGAAGGCGGTGCCGGGAATGCCATCGTATTCGCGACGGTGACCTGCCTGGCCGCGGCGATGAGCCTCGCAGGCGCGCTGTCGGGGATCGAAAAGCGCTGGAAGCTGCTGACCTTCGCTGCGCTTGCGGGCAGCTTGGCTGTGCTTTATTCGGGCTCCCGCATCATCTGGCTGGCGCTGCTGCTGGCGGGCATCGCCGTGCTCTCGATCAACCGGCGCCGGCTCAGCGGGTTGAAACTCGCGCGCATTGCGCTGATTGCCGGCGGCGCCTGCCTGCTGCTCGCCGCGATCGCGTTTCCCGTCATTGCCAATCGCGCTGACTTCCTTTTCAGCGACTTGGATGCGCTCACCACCAAGAACGACCATACGACGGCGCTTGGACTGCGGGTGGCGATGTGGGAGATCGGCACGAAGGCGTTTCACGAGGCTCCGATTTTCGGACATGGCATCACAGGCAGCCGGGCGCTGATGAAACAGGGTTTTCACGATCAATTCGGCATGGACGCAGGCTACAACCATTACCACAACGGTTTTCTGACCGCGGCGGTGCAGGCCGGTTTGTTAGGGGCGTTCGCCTTGGCGGCGATCTTCGTCGTCGCGGCCTGGAACGCGGCAAGAGCGCTGCGCCGCAGCGCCGGCCCAGCGGAACGGTTCGGCGCAACGATGATCATCGTCACGGTCGTCACCTATCTCATAGGCGGGCTGACCGGTATCCTGGTCGGTCAGGACCTTCTCGATTCGGCGCTGATGGTGTTCCTGGTTTCGGGAACCTATCTGGCTTGCGGACGAACGGTGCCGCCGACCGGCAAGAGCGCAGCCATTCCTTCGGCCGCCGGCCGGCGAACATGAAGGTCTTGGTCACCGGAGCGACGGGGCTGATCGGACGCCAGGTGACCGGCCGGCTGCGTCAGGCCGGCTTCGACATACGCATTGCGTCCCGCCGGCCAGAACGACTGCAGGCTGCGGGCGAGGTCTTTGCGCTGCCCGGCGCCGATGCGCCGGACGACGCCTTCCTGGCATTGATGCGCGAGGTGAGCCATGTCGTCCACTGCGCGGCGCTGAACAACGATCGGACTTTCAGCGACGCCGACCACCAGGCCGCCAATGCGACGCTGACCGCGCGGCTGGCCAAGGCCGCGGCTGCAGGTTGCGGCGGGCGCTTCATCTATCTTTCCTCGATCCGGGCCGTGGCGGGTCCCGGCTTCAGCGGCACGATCAACGAGGCGATGGCCCCTGCCCCGCAATGCGCCTATGGCCGATCCAAACGCGAAGGCGAGATCAGGATGATCGCCGCTTACGCCGGACGCCCGGATGCCACGGCACTGCGCCTGCCGCCCGTCTATGGCGAGGGCATGAGGGGCAACATGGCGTCGCTGATGCGGCTTGCCGACACCGCCCTGCCGCTGCCGGCCGGCGTGCTGGCGGGTGTGCGCTCGCTGATCGCGTCCGACACGGCGGCGGGCGCGGTGCTGCACCTTGTCAGCCGTCCGGGACCGCTCCACCCGGCCTATGTCGCGGGCAACGCAGCTCCGCTGGCGATGTCCGAAATCCTCGCCGCGTTTCGGCGTGGTTTCGGCCGTCCGCCGCGGCTTTTTCCCATGCCCGCGATGCCGCTCCGGCTGGCGGCAAGGCTGCTCGGCAGGCAGGCATCATGGCAAGCCTTGACCGCGACCCAGATCTGCGATCCGTCGCTGCTGGCCGCGGAAGGTTGGATGCCGGAAGCCGATACGCTCGGCCGGCTTGAGGAATTGGCGCGAAAGAAGGCCGCTCAGGCCCGGTAGAATGTCCCCAGCAATATTCTGAGGTCGAGGCCGATCGAAGCGGCCTTCAGATAGGCAGCGTCGGTCTCGGCGCAGAGTTTCGGATCGGACATGTCGATGCCCTTGATCTGCGCCAGCCCGGTGATGCCCGGAAGTGCCGAAAGCACGCCCAGCCGCTGCCGGTGGCCGATCAGCTCCGTTTGCGTCGGCAGGCATGGACGGGGACCGACAAGGCTCATCTCGCCCTTGAGCACATTCCAGAGCTGCGGCAGCTCATCGATCTTGGTCGAGCGCAGCACCCTGCCCACCGCTGTGACCGACCCGGCAGGCGCCTCGTGCGTTGGCAAGGACGGGGTGTTGCGATGCATGGTGCGCAGCTTGTGGCAGGCAAAGACAGCGCCGCCCCGCCCGACGCGCGGCTGCGAAAAGATGGCCGGTCCGGACGACGTCGCCCTGACCGCCAGCATGGCGATCAGCACAACAGGCGACGTAACCGCCAGCATGACGGCCGCGATAGTCAGGTCGAAAGCCCGCTTTGCCGTCACGGCTCAGATCCGCCGCCAAAGAAAGGCAAGGTAGAGGCCGAGCGTGCCCATCAGGGTCTGCCGGTAGACGCCGCTTTTGCCGAGCAGGCTGAAGCGCCTGAGAGCACTGCCCTTGCGCGCCCTGATGAAGAGGCGAAGGCAGCGTGCTGCATCGCGTGTGACGAGGTCGCGGTTGACGGCAAGGCCTCTGAGATTGCTGTCCGTCCAGGTGGCGAACTGGCCCTGGAACAACCGCCCGAGCCTCGAAAGCCTCGCCTTCCACGAGACGTTGACGCCAACCAGGTTCGCCCCGTGCTGCCGGTATCTGACCAGCGGCCGCGGCTCGTAGCGGACCTTGCCGCCGGCGGCGGTGACCACGAGATAGGCCCACCAGTCATGGCTGACGAATTCGGTTCTTGCCGAGGCCTTCGCCAGAAGGTCGCGCGCCGCGCGGTTGAAGAGCATGGTGTTGCCGCCGGCGATGCTCTGCACCAGGGCGTTGCGGAAGGATGGCGGGCGGCGGAACAGCGGCGAATGGCCGGCCGGGACGCCGGTCTCCGAAATGGTCGCCGTGCGCGAGCAGAACAGGAGCGGCATTGCCATATCCTGTGTCTCCATCCAGCGAATGGCGCTCTCCAGCCGGTCCGGCTCCCAGACATCGTCCTGGTCGCAAAAGGCGTAGTAATCGGCATCGACGCGCGGATCGATGATCATCGAGCGGAAGTTGGCGGCGAAGCCGTTTCGCGGGCCCTGCACCAGCGTAAGGGAGCCCTTGTTCCAGCGGGACCGCCACGCCTCGAGGATCGCGAGCGTGGCGTCCGTCGAGCCGTCGTCGGAAACCCAGAGATCGACATGGGGCCATGATTGGTCGAGCAAGGATTGCAACTGCTCGCCGATAAAGGCGGCGCCATCCCTCGTGCCCATGAGAACGGCCACGCGCTGATCTTTCCCGGTCACTGTTTCAGAACCCGCAGGGCATTCGAACAGGCTTCAATAGCCAATTGCGGGAGGGCGGCACAGGGCTAACCGATCTGTCCGGCCGCTTTCGGCACCGCCCGCTCGGGCGCGCCGCCAATGCCTTGCCCTGCCCGGTTGAGCCCGGCCAGGATCGCGAGCGCCGCGGCCTTGTCCTGGTCCCGTATCGCGGCCACCAGCGCCGGCAGCGCGGCCTCGATCCTCCGCCACTCCACGACGTCGGTCCTGAGGCCGAAGATCTTGGCGATGTCGAGCTTGACGACCTCCTCGCCTTCGCCATGCAGCGCTTCGTGCAGCTTCTCGCCGGGCCTGATGCCGGTGAAGCGGATCGGAATGTCGGTATAGGGGCTTTTGCCGGCCATGCGGATCATGGTTTCGGCGACTTCGAGGATCGGCACGGGCTTGCCCATGTCGAGCATGTAGATGGCGTAGTCGTCCCTGCCCTGGCGCCGCTCGGCATCGGCGGCCGACATGATGACGAGATCTACGGCCTCGGCCACCGTCATGAAATAGCGCGTCATGCGCCGGTCGGTGATGGTGACCGGCCCGCCGGCCTCGATCTGCGCCTGGAAGATGGTCGCCACCGAGCCGTTGGAGCCGAAGACGTTGCCGAAGCGCACGGCTATGAATTTGGTGCCGGGACGACGCACAGTTGGGGTGCCGGCATGGTGGCCGTTCAGCCCGCCGGCATGGAAAGGCGACGGCTCGGCGTGCGTTTCATGCAGCGAGGAGACGATCTGCTCGGCCGCGCGCTTGGTGACGCCAAGCACCGAGCTCGGGTCGACGGCCTTGTCGCTGGAAATCAGCAGGAACTGCGGCACCCCGCATTCGGCCGCGACCTCGGCGCAGGCGAGCGTGCCGAAGACATTGGTCTCGATCGCCGCTTCCCAGTTCTCTTCCAGCAGCGGCACGTGCTTGAGCGCCGCGGCGTGAAAGATGATGGCGGGTTTGAACTCGCTGACGAGGCGCATCATGTGCGGCCGGTCGGTGACATCGACGATGCGGCTTGCCAGCCGGTCGCGGTCTTTCTCGTCGATGATCTGATCGAGCTGGAAGATGCCGAACTCGGAATTGTCGGCCACCAGCACCGCCTCGGCGCCGAGCTCCAGCGCGCGCTTGACCAGCACACGGCCGATGGAGCCGGCTCCGCCGGTGACCAGCACGCGCTTGCCGCCGACAAAGGCGCCGATGCGCGCGATGTCGGTGGCGACCGCCGAACGGCGCATGATGGTTTCCATCTCGACGGCATCGAGAACCAGCTTGCCGCCCTGCCCCAGCTCCGAAAGACCGGAGAACTGGACGACGGCGATGCCGCTGTGGCGGGCGACGCGCACCAGCTCGGCATAGTCCTCGATCTCGCGCTCGACCCCCTTGCCGAAGATCAGGAGGTCGAGGTTTTCCGTGCCCTTGACATACTCTTCCAGCACCTCGACCAGACGCGGCCGCAGCGCCACGACCGGAACGCCCTGGATCTGCGTGCCGAGCGGCGCGTCGCCTTCCGTGGCCATGATGCCGGCAATGGCATATTCGGCCGGCACCGCCGTGCGGGTGAAGCGGACGATCACGTCGGCCTCGCTCAGCCGGCCGATGAACAGCGCCTGCTTGATCGACGCATCGCCGGCGGCGCGGCGCAGGATGCGCCAGGACGCGCCGTCGCGCAGGAAGCGATAGTAGAGCCTGGGTGCCGAAATGATGGTGAAGGAGACCAGGAAGAAGACGATGAACTGACGCTCGTTGAGACCGGCGACCGGCTGGAAAAAGGAGCGGTAGGCAATCGAGGCCAGATAGAGAACCACCGTCAGGCTGCCGCAGCCCTTCAGGATGTTGAAGAAGTCGGGCGTTGAGGCAAAGCGCCAGACGGTGCTGTAGAGGCCGCAGGTGCGAAACAGGAGATGGGCGAGGAGCACGATGAGCGCCCAGCAGGCGAGCCCGCCGGAGGAGAACGCATCGAAGGAAAGCCGCGACTGCGAGAGCGTGAGGCTGAGCGCCACCGCGATCAGGACCATGACGAGGTCCTGGACCATGATGATGGCGCGCCGCATCTTCGGTCGCAGGCCCGATACGGCTTCTACATAGGCGGTCATAGGGTAGTACTGAACTCCAGGCGCGGGAAATATTACCAGAACGGCGCGGGACAGAACACCGTCCACCGCCACTCCAGATTGCAAATCCCCAACCCCGTCACCGGTTATGGCATTAGCGCGGAGTTGGGGGGAGAGCTAGGGGTTTTTTGGGCGAGCACCGATCCGCCAAGTGTCATGAACTCAGCGGGAAGTAAAATAGGAGACTCTTCATTGAAACCGAGCAGGATGGTGCACGGCCTTGTTGTTCAGTCTTTGCGGCTACCGAGCTGGCGGTAGAGCTCGGCATAGGATTTCCCCATCCTTTCCGCGGTGAACAGGCGGACGTAGCGATCGCGCGCGGCTCGTCCCCAGCTTGCGGCCTCGGTCGGCCAATCGACCAGCCGGTTGATGGCCTCGGCGAGGCGTATCGGGTCCGATGGCGGAACAACGAGCCCGGTCCGGCCGGCTTCATTAACATAGCTTGTGCCCGTTCCGATTTCGCAAGAAATCAACGGTTTGCCGCACATGGCTGCCTCGGCGAGTGAAAGGCCGTAAGCTTCGGACCTCTGATTCGACGGGAAAACGAAGCCGAGGCAGGTGCGTAGCAGAGCCATCTTGCGGGGTTCGGCTACCTCGCCAAGGAAAATCACATTATCGCGGCCCAGCGTCTCGGCCTGTTGCCTAAGGTCGCGCTCGACCGATCCCGAGCCGGCAATGACAATCTTGCACCGCGCCTGGCCGGCGGCATGGATCAGGACATCCAGCCCCTTATAGTAGCGCAGAACGCCGACGAACAGCACGAAGGGCTCCGCGACCGTCGATCGGCACCAGACCTCGTCGGCCGCGCTTGGCGTTGGATAGGCGCCTTCGTCGATGCCGATGGGGATGATCTTCGATTTGGCCCTGAATGTTCTGAGAACAGGACTCGACTCGAGATAGTTCGGCGATGTCGCCACGATAGCGTCGACAGCCCCGAGGAAGCGCATCATCAAGGGCCGGTAAAAAGGCAGGATAAGCCTCTGTTTGACGATGTCGGAGTGATAGGTGACGACAGCCGGCTTGCCGTGGCGGGAGTGAAAATGCACGACGTCCATGAACGGCCATGGAAAGTGGTAGTGGACCAGATCGGCTTGTCTGGCGAGCGCACCAAACTTGCGAAAGGCCTCGCGCGAAAATCCGGTGGACGCAAGCTCGAAATCCAGCCTGGCTTTGCGGGCCACATGGCCGTCAAGACGTCGCGTGTTTTCTTCCGGCGTGCGGCTCAACGAGAGCACCTGGGTTTCGACGCCGTGCCGGGCCGTGCTCTCGGCGATGGCATGGATGGTCCGCTCCACCCCGCCGAAGGTATCGGGCCAGTATGTCTTGAAGAAATGCAGGACTTTCACGCGAGGGTCTTCCGTCTTTGCCAATAGAAAATATGGCGTTCAGCCTTTCCTCGCGGCTATGGCCGATTCAAACACCGCCGCCATTTCCGAGGCACTTTTCTTCCAGCTGAACCGAAGTCCGTTGAGTCGCGCTTTTTCAGCCAGCAGCGAATGCAATGTGTTGTCGAGCGCCAATCGGCCCATGGCGGTGGAGATTTCCTGAACGTTGGTCGGATCAACAAGAAGGGCAGCCTCGCCAGCCACTTCAGGCATGGACGACACATTCGAAGTCAGTGCGGGCACCCCAACCGCATTGGCTTCGATAAGCGGAAAACCAAAACCTTCATATAGAGATGGCATGGCAAGAAGTCTGGCTCTGCGATAAAGGGCTGCAAGGTCGCCGTCTGCGACATATCCCGTAAGTCGTACATCCGGTTCGATCTCAAGACGCGCTATGCGCTCACGCAGGTCGCCAAGACGCCATCCCTGACCTCCCGCTATCACGAGCAACAGGTCTTTTCTTACGGATTTGGCAAGCAGCGCGTATGCCTCCAGGAGATTTCGTAGATTCTTTCGCGGCTCCAGCGTGCCGACAAAAAGGACGTAGTCGCGATCGATGCCGTTGTCTGCGAGCACATTGCTGGCAGCGCCATCGCTCAGGCTGGTCAGCCCAGGGTACACGACGCGCAACTTTTTTGAGACTGACGGATACAAGGTTCGAATGTCGTCAGCGGTAGAGCGCGAGACCGCGACGATCTCGTCTGATGAAAATATGGCCGGCCGCATAAGAAGGCGATCGCCGAGCCAACCCTGTAAACGCATCGTCGATGCCGCATGATGCCATACGAGGTCATGGACGGTGACGACGCGGGGGATATGCGGATCCAGATTGGAAGGCAGTCTGTGCGCAGGTCCCCAAAAGACGTCGATTCTATCGCGGGCAGCCTGTCCCGGTAGCGTGGTATGAGCCCAGATCAAGCGCCTGATATCACCGGCGTGGCTGGATATCCGAAACGTCGCGCCTGATAGCCGTGACAGATCCGGCATGGGCTTCTCGGGGAGGTAAAGGAAGATTTCATTCCCGGATTCGGCCAAGCCACGGCACATCTCCAGCACGTACCTGCCGATACCCGTGAGATTGCGGACGAGGTTACGGGCGTCGATGCCGATCTTCATGAACCGGGCCGTCTTTTCTTCTGCGCGAGCATGAACGGGATGTAGCCGCGCTGTTCAGCGCGTTCGACGAGCGGGCGTGCCTGTGTAGACGCCAGGCACTTGAATATCGCGGACGACCGTTGCGCCGGCGCCGACAATGACATTGTCACATATGCCGATACCGTCGATGATAGTGGCACCTGCGCCCACCATAACCTGCGCACCAATCCGGCAGCGTCCAGCAACTGTCGCATTAACGGAAACATGCGAAAAATCGCCCACTAGGCATTCATGGTCGACAACCGCGCCACTGTTGATGATGACACCCCGGCCAACCCTTGTAAGCGGTCCCAGATGGGCTTGGTGGCCGATAAATGAACCTTGTCCGATTTCACATTGTTTTCCAACAGAGGCAGTCGGCGCGACAAGTGTCGCAAGTGGAAGAAGGGCGGTCTCGCATTGCGCCCGTCGCCGCGCATTGTCACCCGAGCCCGGGAACATGAACCAGCCCGTCACGGCAGCATCGCTTGGGAGAACAGGGACAGCGCGAAACCCAGCAAATTCCTCACCCTCCCTTGCCTCCTCGTCAAGGAAAGTCAGAACGTCGAATCCTGACGATAAGGCAATATCTCCCACGCTACGCGCATGGCCGCCGAACCCCAGAATGAAAAGGCCATTGGTCATGAAGATGGCGTCATCCCTGATTAGGCCCGTTCCTGAAACTCAATCAGCTGGCCGTCCGGGAATGACCGAGATGACCCATTCGAACAGGCATTCAAGAAGGAGACCCAGCGTCCTTGATTTGATCCATCATTCGTCATAGGTCCACCGTCAAAAATGCGACGTGCTTATTCGCGCCCGGAGAAATTTATGTCAACACGCCCCAGGCGAGCAATGTGGCTGATGAACCACGCCACCCTCAGGAAGTTTGAGGTTCCCCTCCTTGAATCTCTTGGTTACGAAGTATTTCTGCCGAAGATCTTTCCCTATGACGAAGGAAATCTGAGCGCATCGATCGATTACAGCCGGGACGCTGGGCTTTCCATCCCATCGCAAGAACTGGATGTTCTCAACCGACACGACTTCTATTCCGGGCTCTCCCCCGAAGTAGCGGAAATCGCCAACCGTCATTTTGATATCGCATTCTTTGGCTTCTTCCCCCCTCAACTCGCAGGTCTTATCAGGCAATTTAAAAACGTTTGTGTAATGAGGCCGTTCGGGCTTGCAAATGGAGTCACTTACACGGACGTTACTGTCGCAAGTCTAAAGTACTTCTTCCTTGACGAACTGCAAAAGAACAAGTCACGGTTCTGGTTCGGGCAGGCCTATGACCATCTCGCGGAGATTGAGACCGGAGTATATCTTGAGAAGGCTATCACACTTCCTCTCGGACTCGACGATGCGCGCGTTACCGACGAGTGGACGGGTGAAGATGCTAAGATACTGTTCGTCTGCCCCCGCATCGGGTCATCTCCATACTTCAATTACATCTACCGAAATTTTCTGAGGACGTTTGGCGAGTATCCTTATATCATCGGAGGTGCACAGCCGATCGACATTCCCGACTCAAATGTGACCGGGATGTTACCTCGGGACGACTATGATCGGATGATGCGCCGCACCCGAGTGATGTTTTATCACAGCCAAGAAATGCGGCATCTCCACTACCATCCCCTTGAAGCAGTGCGGCTCGGCATGCCTTTGGTCTTCATGGCTGGTGGAATGCTCGACTTGCTTGGCGGAGCAAGTTTGCCTGGCCGCTGTAAAACAGAAGCGGAAGCGAAGAAGAAAATCAAGGCCATTCTCGATGGTGACAAAAAACTTATAGCTACTATCAAAGCTTCCCAAGGTGTCTTGTTGCGCTCGATGTCCAGAGAGTTCTGCGAGATTGGCTGGCGAAAGGAATTTCCGAAGATTGAAGCCAGTGTGGACCATTGCCGTGCACAGGCAATGGCCAACAGCAATAAGAGGAAAAAGGTCGCTGTCATTCTGCCGGCCGCATATCGCGGCGGCACTCTCAATATGGTTAAGCTCCTCGCAAAGATGCTGCGGCGCGGCAGTCTCGAGCACGAGTTAGGAGTAGACGTCGTCTTTGGTTATCCCGACAACCCAATTTACTCTGAGGCGGACTGGCGAGATTTATACGCCGAAGGTATCGAAACCCGCCCCTTCAGAACCGCTGAAATCGATGGAGTCGACCTAAGTGAGATTCAAGCGTGTTTGGGATATGAGCCGAAAACTCAGAAGACAAGGTTCACTCTCCACAAAGATGGAACCTACGATTTCCTTGACTGCGACTTCTGGCTCTTAGGCTCAGATCGATATGTTCATCCCATCGCCCCCCTTCGCCCATACTGCGTTTTTGCGCACGATTATCTTCAACGCTATTACATACCACTGATGGGAAACGATTATGAACGCGGCTTTATTGAAACCGCTAGGAATGGTATCGCCGTTCTAGCGAATACTCCACATACCATTGAAGACATCGTACATTATGTCGGAAAACCGAGAAATCAGACAATTCTTGTCCCGCACGTGGCAGAATTAGATCAGCTTGAGGACGATTCAAGAACAGTCAAAAAAGGATCGTACTTTATTTGGACGACGAACCTTGGGCCTCATAAGAATCATGTAAAAACCTTGAAGGCTCTCAACCAATACTACACTGGCTACGCTGGCAAGCTTGATTGCTATGTGACAGGCGTCGGGTCTGACCAACTTGACCCAAACTCAGAGGTTGATGACAGCAGATTACCCGACCACATCAAAGATGCTCGCGCTTTCATCCGCAAAAATCCGCAGCTTGCGAAACGATTGAACATCCTTGGCGACGTGTCGAGTTTGGAATACGCGGCGCAGATGAAAGGCGCCAGATTTCTCCTACACAACGTCATCATGGATAATGGCACCCTGTGTGCGGTTGAAGCGGCTTACGTTGGAACCCCCACCCTCAGTAGCGACTATCCGCCGATGCGCTACATTTCCGAACGATATTCACTGAATGCCGAATTCTTTGACTCATCCGACCCTATTTTCTTGGCAAAGAGACTGCAGGAGATGGAGATAATTTGGCAGTCCAAGCAAGCAGTCCTCCCATCCGTCGAGCACTTGAAGCAGTTTGGATGGAGGGGTGTCTCCTATGATTTCTTCAGCTCCATCAAAGGAATATTGGGTGTGAAATGAAAATTGGCATCTTCATTGCATATCCTCCCAAGAGCGAACTGTCCAATCAAGGACTTGGCCGACTCTTGCGGTCGATCGTAGCCGGCATAAATGAGAGCGAAAGCGGACAGGTAGTTCTACTTTGTCCTTCATGGCTACAAGAGGATGTTCGAAACCTCTTCCACGGCTTTCCAAGTGATCGGTTTCAAGTGATCAGCAAGTCTAAGATCCCCCTTATCGTCAGATTGTGGGAGAGGTTCTTTGCAAGGCGAACGAAAACAAAAAAGAGCGGCAGACTGACAAGGCTCAAAGCGGCTCTCTCTCGATTGCTCACGAAGCTGGTAATGGCGGTGGGCCGGAGCTTCGTTTGGATGATGTCTTCTGACAACGATTTTTGGTTTTTGGCCAGTTCTGTTATCCTCCTGACCATTGCGGCGACTCTTGCTCCCGTCGCGCTCTTGGCGGCTCTCGGAATCGCAGTGGTTTACACGACCGCTAGGTTCGCTATTGCCCATCGCGTACAGCAGCGGCTTGCGGCCTTTCGGTCCAGAGCCCGGAAAGCTATCGAACGCAAGGTTGGGTCTTTCTTGCAGCGAAAACTCCCTCCGTTTGGCCAAATCGTGTTGCGTGAGGTCACACGCCGCGAATCCCTTTATCTCGTGAGAAGGGCAAATTCCATGACGGACGTCGACGTTTGGTACAGCCCGACGGTCTTCTGGCCCGAGTTCAACGAGATACGCGCATCAAGGGTTCAGGCGTTTCCAGACATGCTTATCTCCCAATTTCCGACAGCTTTCGCGTTGACTATTAAAGATGCGCCCTACATTTACAAACGGGCGAAGGAAGCGATCGCGGGCGGGATCTACTTTACTGCTTATAGCACGCTTACAGCAGAAAGAGATTTGTCCGGTCAGTTTTCTATTCCTCTAGATAGAATCTCGGTAATCCCCCACGCTGCGATGGATTTAGCCCCGCATATAAGTATCAAAGGAACTCTCGACGACAAATATGCGCGCGATCAATTTGCTAAAAATCTTATAGATGGATACCGTTTGACGTCGTGGCAAAACAATGAATACCTTTCGAATATCGATTTAAAAGATGTGAGTTTCATTTTATATGCCTCGCAATTTCGGCCAAATAAGAATATTCTGAATCTTGTTAAGGGCTATGAAATCGCACTTCGAAAAAAGTTCGTCTATTCGAAGCTCATTTTAACCGGAAACATCTCACATGCGCCCGATGTGGAGGCTTACATCAAGGAACACCGCCTGCAGTATGATGTACTGTTCGCTTACGATGTTCCTGATCAAGTCCTAGCGGCACTGTACGCAAGAGCCAGCCTGGTGGTGAATCCCACTCTATATGAAGGCGGTTTCCCTTTCACTTTTAGCGAAGGGATGTCCGTTGGAACACCCAGCATCATGAGTCGAATTCCTCAGGTGACAGAGCTCGTGAGTTCTGATCTTGCCGGGGTGATGCTCTTTAATCCTCTAGCTCCGGAGGATATTGCTGCGAAAATCGCGTGGGGCTTAAAAAATCGGGATCGGCTTCGCGAGCTTCAGACGCCCCTCTACAACGAAATGCGCAACCGCTCGTGGAGCGATGTGGGGCGGGATCACGTGAACCTGTTCCGCAGGATAATCGCTGCAGCTTGATCAAAATCCGAAACTTCGGCTTGCCGCAGTGCGGGGGATACGCCTGTCGCCTCACACACTTTTTCTAAACGCACGCCGAATTCATCGATCAAGCGGCGACCCCATTTACCATCTTATACTTGGAGATAGCGCTATGGATGTCGCCATCAAAAATGATCTCGCCGTGATGAAATACGATTCCTCTTGCGCATATGGATTGCAGCGTCGCGAAATCATGCGAAGCTAGCAGCAAAATCTCCGCTTGCTCGACGAGAGCGAGGATGCGTTTGCGGGCTTTTCCCATGAAATTCGCGTCACCAGCGCCGATCACTTCATCAAGAAGCAGAATATCACCACCGACGGCTGTCGAAATCGCGAAGGCGAGGCGCACCTGCATACCGGCGGAGTAGGTCTTGATCGGATAGTCGATAAATTCCCCGATATCGGCAAAAGCGACAACCTCCTCCTCTATCGATCGCATGAATTTGGGCGAGAGGCCGAGGAGAAGTCCGCGATACAGGATGTTCTCCCGGCCGGTAGCATCAGGTTCGAACCCCAAGCTCAGATCGAACAATGACCGGACTGTTCCTTCGACCACGCGCTGCCCGGAGGATATTGGGTACAACCCTGCTACCATCTTGAGGAAGGTGCTCTTGCCTGCCCCGTTGTGGCCTAGAAGGCCGACCCGTTCGCCAGGGCCAATGTCGAGACTGACATTCTTTAGCGCATGGATATCGACGACCTTCTTTCCTGCTCCGCGTAGCGTTGCCAGCGACGCTAGCATGGATTTCAGCGAGCGCTCTCTGAAACCCACCGACGCGTAGTGAAGGTTTACAGCTTTGAGGTGGATCCGGTTCATAGATAGAAGATCACCCTCTTTTCAGCAGACCTGCCGACTAGTGCCGCTATCGTTGTGAGCACAACGATAGTCCCAATGCACCACAGGTAATTGGCAGCGATGGGCCATTCGCCGTGTAGAAGCGGAGCGCGTACGATCTGGAGAAGATGGTAGATCGGATTGTAGTCCAGGAGGACATGCAAATTGCCTCTACGGAATACGGAAGTCTCGAAGTAGATCGGTGAAACAAACCACACGGCTTGCAATATCAGGCCAAGCGCATGCGGCAGATCGCGAAAGCGGGCCGAAAAATACGCCATAATCGTCGCCCAAGGCCACGCAATCAGGCCGATGATTGGGAAAATTGTCAGCGCGGCCAGCCATGACCAACCGAGGTTCTGTGGCATGACGACGAGCACCCAACCGACGAGACTGATGCTCGCCATAGCCAGAACAACAAGTCCAGAAATGACGTTTCTAAGCGTATATATTGCCAGAGGATGCCGCGTTTGCTTTATATAAGCGTCCGCCTGAACGAATGCCAAGGCACCTCCGCTGACATTGAAAACAATATACTCCCAGATGATTACGCCGGACAGAATATATGGCGCATATTCCGAAATCGCCGTATCGAAGATATTGCTGAATACGATGGAGATAAGGATTGTCAGGCCGAGCGGCTGGATGATCGACCAAAGGACTCCGAAGAAAGACCTTCTCCAGCGCCCGCGCAAATCGGACATCGCGAGATGTATCCAGAAATAGCGGGCGGCCCAGATACCTCTAAGATACGCGTTCACAGACCACTTCCTTGACGCAAATCACCGCGCTCGAACTTCGAAATAGCCGGCGATCGAAGAGCATATACGGTTCAACTGTTGCTCAGTCAGTCCGGGATAGCTCGGCAGATTGATGCCACGCTTACTTACGCTTTCGCCGTTCGGAAAAATCTGGTCAGAATGACAATGCGGCATGTGGCTTGCTAAAGGGAAAAATGGGCGCGTCTCGATTTGGTCGTCCGCAAGATGCGCGCGCAGTCGATCACGATCCTCCATTCGGTCAACGATGATCGAACACATCCAGTGCGAATGGTCGACGTCTCCCATCGAGTCGTGCGTCCTCAATGGAAGTTGCGACAATCGGGTCCGATATATCTCCGCAATCTGCTGCTTACGCTGGATGATCTCTTCAGCCATCTCGATCTGAGCAAGACCGATCGCCGCCTGGATGTTGGTCATCCGATAATTGTAGGCGAGCATGTCATGCCAATATTCCCGGGTCGGGGAAACGCCCTGGCTCTTCAGGCGCCGGCACTTGTCCATCACGTCGGGCGATTTCGCGAGAACCATCCCCCCTTCGCCCGTCGTGATTGTCTTGTTTCCGAAGAAGCTGAAGGTGGCGACATCACCAAACGTGCCGACATGCTGGCCCTTCCAGCGGGTTCCGAAACCTTCCGCGCAATCCTCAACGAGCAACAGATCTTGATCGCGGCAAAGGGCCGTGATCGCATCCATGTCGCAAGGATGACCATACAAATGCACCGCCATGACCGCGCGGGTTCGACGGGTTATGGCGTTCCGTATCGCCTGCGGATCCACCTGCAGCGTGTCCTGCAACGAGTCGACGTAGACCGGCATCGCGCCGGTCTGCAAAATAGTGTTGACCGACGCTATGTAGGTGAAACTCGGGACGATGACTTCGTCGCCGGCGCCGACGCCCAGCGCCTCCAGCGCGAGATGAAGGGCGACAGTGCCATTTGCGACGCTGGTGGCGTGACTGGCACCAACGTACGCGGCAAAAGCATCTTCAAATCGCGAAATAAATGCGCCGCGCGAGGAAATCCAACCCGTTGTCAAACACTCATTGACATACGCGGATGCGTTTCCGCCAAGGTATGGCTCATAAACCGGAATACGTGACATGTTTTTATTCTGGGCGACCGAAGGGTTGATAACCATGCTCTGCAAGCAATTGCTCGCGCCGTGCGCCCTTGAAGTCCTCATGAATCATTTCTTTGACCAGCTCGGCGAACTTGATCTTAGGTTCCCAACCAAGCTTCTTTCTGGCCTTGCTGGCATCCCCAAGAAGTGTTCCAACCTCCGCTGGGCGGAAGTAGCGGGAATCAACAGCCACAACGCAGTTGCCGCTTTTGGCGTCGTATCCTTTTTCGTCGACGCCTTTTCCTTCCCATCGGATATCTATGTCCAATTCTGCAGCCGCAAGGATTACAAATTCTCGCACTGAGTGTTGCTCACCAGTAGCGATGACATAATCTTCGGGCGTCTCCTGCTGCAGCATCAGCCATTGCATCTCAACGTAGTCTTTGGCGTGTCCCCAATCGCGCAAAGAGTCGAGGTTGCCCAAGTAAAGTCTTTCTTGAATGCCTAGCTTGATACGAGCGAGAGCCCGCGTAATCTTGCGTGTCACAAACGTCTCGCCCCGCATCGGAGACTCGTGATTGAACAAAATGCCGTTGCACGCGTAGACACTGTACGCTTCACGGTAATTGACCGTAATCCAATACGCATACAATTTTGCGACAGCGTAGGGAGACCGCGGATAGAACGGCGTGGTTTCCTTTTGAGGCGTCTCTTGCACAAGTCCGTAAAGTTCAGACGTGGACGCCTGGTAGAAACGAACCTTCTTTTCCAGGCCAAGGATGCGAATGGCTTCCAAAATCCTCAAAGCGCCCAAAGCATCGGAATTTGCCGTGTATTCGGGCTCCTCAAAAGAAACGGCAACGTGGCTTTGCGCGGCCAGATTATATATCTCATCCGGCTGCACAAGTTGAATAACGCGCATAAGACTCGATGAATCAGTCAGGTCGCCGTGATGCAACGTCAAATCCACACCCTTTTCATGCGGATCATGGTACAAATGGTCGATGCGGTCCGTATTAAAAAGCGATGTCCGACGCCTTATGCCATGCACCGAATAGCCTTTTCCAAGCAAGAGTTCCGCCAGATAGGCACCGTCCTGCCCGGTGATGCCGGTTATCAAGGCTGTCTTTGTCATCAATGCTCTCGATATTATCTAATGATCCGCACTGCCAGCCGATGAACCCTCAGGCCCGACCATAAACGTCGTCGAACCGCACGATATCGTCTTCACCAAGATACTCCCCGCTTTGCACTTCGATCATCACAAGCGGAAGGACGCCCGGATTTTCCAGACGATGCTTGTGGCCGCAGGGAATGTAGGTGGACTGGTTGATCGTGAGCAGGATTTCGCTCTCGCCATTAACGACCCCGGCAGTTCCGCTCACCACCACCCAGTGCTCGGAGCGATGATGGTGCGCCTGGAGGCTCAGGCGGGCGCCTGGCTTCACTTCAATGCGCTTGATCTTGAAGCGGTGCCCTTCCTCCAGCACGGTATAGGTGCCCCACGGGCGATGCACCGTGCGGTGCAGTGTTGCCGTCTCGTGCCCCTCCGCCTTGAGGCGGTTATAGAGGTCCTTCACTTCCTGTGCTTTGTCCTTGCGCGCGACCAGAAGCGCGTCCGGCGTGTCCACGATCAAGAGATCCGAAACGCCGACAAGACCGACCAGCCGATCTTCGCTATGCACGTAGCAGTTCGCCGCGTCGTGCAGAATTGTTTCGCCGGTGGCGCGGTTGCCTTTGTCGTCGGCCGAAACAAGTTCCGACAGCACGGACCATGAGCCGATGTCCGACCAATCGAAACCGCAGGGCACGAAACCCACGTTCCTTGCCTTCTCCATCACGGCGTAGTCGATAGAAACAGCGGGAACAGCCGCGAAGCTGTCCCTATCCACCTCGACGGTGAGCCGGTCTGTGCCATCCGCTGTCCTGCCTTTCTCGAGGGCTGTGCGCGCACTGGCCAAGATGTCCGGGCACAGGTCCCGCATGGCTTCCAGCATCGAGCGGGCCGTGAAACAGAACATCCCTGAGTTCCAGAAGAAACGGCCGGTAGCGATAAATTGGGCCGCGGTGGCCGCGTTCGGTTTTTCCACGAACCGAAGAACTCTATCCCCCTCGGCCTCGACGTAGCCAAAG
Organism: Mesorhizobium sp. M1A.F.Ca.ET.072.01.1.1; assembly: GCF_004023325.1. NCBI lineage: Bacteria > Pseudomonadati > Pseudomonadota > Alphaproteobacteria > Hyphomicrobiales > Phyllobacteriaceae > Mesorhizobium > Mesorhizobium sp. M1A.F.Ca.ET.072.01.1.1. The sequence continues at coordinate 21,885 of NZ_RZSF01000008.1, forward strand.
CCCGTTTCCGGGCGGTCGGGCTTCACGCCGAATGTGACAATCTGACCTGAGGCCGCAAGCGCCCCCGCTCTCGCGACACTCGCGCGGAAGCCGGCCTGATCCAGTATCAGATGATCAGCAGGGAGCACGACTAGGACGGCGTCCGGGTTCTCGTGCGCGACGTGCACTGCCGCGAGCGCAACTGCGGCCGCCGTGTCGCGGCCGAACGGCTCCAGCAGGAATGTGTTCTTCACGCCAGGAGCCCCCACCTCCGAATATTCATCGGCGGTAAGAAACAGCAGGTCGCGGTTGGTGACCGTCACGACATGATCGACTCCTTCGAGCTCCACGGCGCGCGCGTAAGTCTTTCGAATCAACGTCCCGCCCTCCGGCAGCGGGATGAAGGGCTTCGGATGCAATGCGCGGGAAATCGGCCAGAGCCGAGAGCCGACGCCGCCGCTTATGATGACAGGGACGATATTGGTCAACTTCAACTCTCTAAGATCTGAGCCCCGGCCAGAGCGAGACTCCAGCCGAGCAATTCGTCTGCGCGGGATTCCGCTTTTGCCTCGACGTAGCAGCGCAATTCGGGCGCGTTACCTGACGCACGAAAGTGCACAACTTCTCCGTTAGGGACGGTGATACGCACGCCGTCATGGTTGTCAATATTCCCGATGCCCCCGAGATCCGCGAAGATATTGTCGGCATAGGCTGCGTCAGCCGCCAACTTGCCAAGAAAGGAGGCGCTATTCTCGCTCGGGACTCCCTCGAGCCGACCGCTTGCGGCGGCAAGAAAGCGAAAGTCGGCCGCTATCTCGGCGAGTGGGCGACCATTCTTTGCGATGACTGCAAGCGTGCAGACAATTGGCAGTATTGAATCCCGCGTCTGCAAAGCCGGGAGGATGCGCCCACCTCGCTCGACGGACGAACCCAGGAGAACCCCGCCATTCGCCTCGAAGCCCACGACACATCTTGCGCTTTGGGCGAGAGCGGTGCCGATACCTTCGATGACATAGGGCGAGCCCACGCGTGTGCGGATCACCCTTGCGAAATGACCGCAGCGGTCCAGACCGGAATTGGAACTGACCGGTGTGACAACACAGTCGGCACCCAGGACATTTGCCGTGATTGCACCGACCAGATCGCCGCGCACGAAAGTACCGCTGGCGTCCGCAACGAGCGGCCTATCGCCATCGCCATCGGTAGACACGATCGCGTCGAACGATTCCGCTGCCGCCCAATCCTTGAGAAGCGCCACATCTTCCTGCCTGAGCGCCTCTGTATCGACCGGAATGAAATGTTCGGCCCTGCCCAGAGGTACCGTTTCAGCCCCCAGTCCGCGAAGAATATCGACGACAACGTCTCTTGCCACGGACGAGTGCTGGTAGACGCCGACGCGCAGGCCAGAAAGGCTGCCTTTTTCAAAGAAATCCAGGAAGCGGTCCATGTAGCCCTGGAACGGCTCGGGCCTCAGCCGCACGGGATCAACCGGCGACAGGAGCGGAACGGCATCCCCGATGGCTGCGTGGATTTCGACGATGTCGCGTTCATCGCGCTTATCGATCTCCCCGTCCGCCCGGTAAAATTTGAGCCCATTTCTGTCGTCGGGAATGTGACTGCCAGTGACCATTATTGCCGGAGCGTTCTCGCCGGTGGCGTAAAGCGCAAGCGCGGGCGTGGGTAATGCTCCACAATCGACCGGCACAAGTCGGGACGCGGCGATCGCTGAATGAACCAGCTGCGCGATCTGGGGACTGGAGGCGCGTAGGTCACGTCCGACAAAAACCTCCGAGCCTTCGTTCAACAAGTTCCGATTCTGGAGCATGCGCAGGAAAGCGACGGTGTAGCTAAATGCCGGCGCGCCTCGGAGCTCGCTGACTAGGCCGCGCAGTCCACTGGTACCAAACTTCACAGTCACCCTTTGCGACCCTTTCCGAAGAAATTTGGCTTGGTGCAAGTTAAGAAAACTGACATCGTTTTCGCGCGGGCCGGCCGAGCATTACGGCAGATGCGGAACATCAGATAACGCATCGCTACAGATCAGGGCCACCTGAGCGGCCTCCGTATATTTCCATTTAATATTAGATACTTCTAACATTATTGGACAGAAGAACGCTCTTCTGCCTTCTGCAAGGATAGCGCCTTTCAAGAAGGTCTCCTTGAATTGCCGAGCCCCCCGACCCCGCAAGCTGCTCGTGCTTATGTTTCGCGAAGTGGCTTGTCAATCTCTGGCTGAACCCACACACAGCGGCTTCGCCGTTTACACCAGATGCCAGAGAGCGAAGCCTCAACACGTCGAAACAATAAGCCGGCGCGTGAGCGCCGGCTTATGGTTGATCTGTTTGAACGGAATTTTCAGGACTGCTTCGGCAGCAGCGCCCAGACCGCCGGCACGAGGCTCGCGGCCAGCGCCACCTTGATCAGGTCGCCGGCGATGAACGGCGCGACGCCGAACTGCCAGGACTTTTCCGGTCCGATGAGCGCCGCCAGCCAGGCAAAGCCCATCGCCATCATGAGGATCTCGGCGGCAAGCATGGCGCCGAACAGCTTGAAGGGGTGGCGGTCCCAGCCGCGGTCGGCGGCCCAGCCGGCGATCGCCGCCATCACCACGAAGCCGGCAAGGTAGCCGCCGGTGGAGCCCAGCATATAAGCGATGCCGAGGCCCTTTTCCGGCGTGCCCTGGAACACCGGCAAACCAAAAGCGCCCTCGGCGAGGTAGAGAAGGAGCGTCGCGACGGCAAGACGCATGCCGAAGGCCGAGGCGATCAGCAGCACCGCAAGCGTCTGCAGCGAGATGTCGACCGGGCCCAACACCACTTTCGTCTTCGCCGACAGGGTGAGCAGGAGGGTTCCTGCAAGCGCCAGAAAGAGCTGGCTGGCAAGCCGGGCCGCGCCCTGGTCGGGCAGAGCGAGAGAAACGAGCGGGCGCATCGTGGTTGCAGTTGCCATGGTCTTCCCCATCGTGGCTGATTTGCTGTGTTTGAGGCGCGTCGCGGAGAAACGAGTTCAGGCGGCGCGCTTTGAGATTTCGTCCTGATGCGTGTCGTTCTCCCAAGACTGCTGCGCAGTTTTGGGCGACGTGCATTGATTTTCCTATATTGGCTTCCGCAAGATGCGGCAATCATTTTGCCGCAAGCAGCAGGACCCGGCATGACGCTTGAATTCGACACACGCTTCGATCCTGCCTATGGCCAGGCGGTCACGGTCGCTGCGGACATCCAGCGCGTCACAGCCCGGAACGCGAGCCCGTTCACCTTCCACGGCACCAACAGCTACCTCGTCGGCCGCGACACGCTGGCAGTGATCGATCCAGGGCCGGACGACGATGTGCACCTCGAAACACTGCTCACGGCGATCGACGGCAGGCCGGTCTGCCATATCTTCGTCAGTCATACCCACCGCGATCATTCGCCGCTCGCGGCGCGGCTGAAAGAACGCACGGGCGCTCCCGTGCTCGCCGAGGGCCCGCATCGGCCGGCGCGGCGGCTGCGCATCGGCGAGATCAATCCGCTGGATGCCAGCGCCGATTTGGGCTTCGTGCCCGACATTGCGCTGGCTGACGGCAGCCTTACCCATGGCGACGGCTGGGCGATCCGCACCGTGCTCACGCCAGGACATACCGCCAACCACGCGGCCTTTGCGCTGGAGGGCACAGGCATCCTGTTTTCGGCCGACCATGTCATGGCCTGGGCCACATCCATCGTGGCGCCGCCCGACGGGGCGATGGCCGACTATATGAAATCGCTCGACCGGCTGATCGAGCGCGACGACCGCCTGCTGTTGCCCGGCCATGGCGGGCCGGTGACCGCGCCGCGCAGCTTCATGCGCGGGCTGAAGATGCATCGCAAGATGCGCGAGCAGGCGATCCTGGAACGCATCCTGAGCGGCGACCGAACCATCAAGGAGATGGTCGCCGCGATCTATCGCGGCACCGACCAGCGGCTGCACGGCGCAGCCGGCCTTTCGGTTCTCGCGCATCTCGAGGACCTGGTGGCCCGCGGTCTCGTCGCCAGCGAAGGCGACCCGGCGATCGACGGCATTTTCAGGCCTGCCGGTTGACTCACTCGGCCGGCGCCGCGCCGACCTGGCCGGCGACCTCCTGATCGAGCTCGGCGAGGAAATCGGTGATACGGGCGGCATTGTCGCCCAAGTCATGACGCCCGTAGCGCGAGGCCGAACGCATGTCGACGACGACCGAATCGCCGTCGTCGGCGACGCGGATGGCCACATCTGCCGGCAGACCGAGCACGAAGCCTCTCGCGACCGCGGTGATCGTCGCCTCGCTCTGGCTGTTGATGTCGGGATAGGGCGCGGTCAGCTGCCAGTCCCGCCGGTCGAGCACGGTCTCGACAGCATCGACCACGGTTTCGAAGGGCAGGTTGTAGCTGCGCCCGCTAACCAGCGGATATGCTTCCGCCTGCAGGCTCTGCTCGCCGGGCGTCGGCGGCGACAGCGCGTTCATGTCGCTTGTCCGGTCGCTGGTGTCGAGCGCCGGCGGGTCGTCGACGTCGGTCGAAATGTCGCGCAGCGGCGGATAGACGGTCGCCCAGTAGGCGGCGATGCCGAAAGGCGCAAGCACCAGCACTGCCAGCAGGGCGCCGACGCTGAGATCGCGGCCGCCGCGGTCGCCGAAATTCCACAGCCTCGACAGTGCAAGCCCGGCGAGCAGCAGCGCGAGCGCCGCAAGCAGCGCAACGAGCGCCAGCACCCACAGGAAAGGCGGGGTGTCGACAAGGTCGAGCCGGTAGCCGGCAACGACGGTCAGCAAAAGGACGAGCGAGAATGCCCCGATCCGCCGCGACCAGCCGGCCGCCCTCGACGTCTGCCGTTCAGGAATTGTAGCCATCGTCTGCCGCATTACCCCAGTCGGCATCGAGACTTAGAGCTTTTTGCGCCGGCCTTGAAGCCGAAAGATTTAACAATCCTCAATCCGTCGGCAGCCGATACTCCTTGAATTGCTGGCGCAAGGTGGTCTTCTGGATCTTGCCCGTCGCCGTGTGGGGAATCTCGCCGACGAAGGCGACGTCGTCGGGCATCCACCACTTGGCCACCTTGCCGCTCATGAAGGTCAGGATATCGCTCTTGCTCGGCTCCTTGCCCGGCTTGCGCACGACCACCAGCAGGGGGCGCTCGCCCCATTTGGAGTGCGGCACGCCGATGGCCGCCGCCTCCGCCACATCGGGATGGCCGACGGCCAGGTTCTCCAGATCGATGGTGGAGATCCACTCGCCGCCCGATTTGATGACATCCTTGGCGCGGTCGGTGATCTGCATATAGCCGCTGGCGTCGATATGGGCGACGTCGCCGGTGTCGAACCAGCCCTCGGCGTCGAACTGCTCGGCGCCGACGCCGCCGTAATAGGCGCGCGCGACCGCAGGGCCGCGAACTTTCAGACGCCCGAAGGTCTTGCCGTCCCAGGGCAGCGCGTTGTTCTCGTCGTCTGTCACCTTCATTTCAACGCCGAAGGGCGGGTGGCCCTGCTTGCCCTGGATATCGAGCCTGGCATCGCCGGTCAGCCCTTCATATTCCGGCTTCATGGTGCACAACGTGCCGAGTGGCGACATTTCGGTCATGCCCCAGGCATGCACCACCTGAACCTCGTATTTGTCCTGGAACTTGGCGGTGATGGCGCGCGGGCAGGAGGAACCGCCGATGACGACCTTATTGAGATAAGGCAGCTTCCTGCCGGTCTCCTCGAGATACTGCAGCAGCATCATCCATACCGTCGGCACAGCGGCGCTGAAAGTTACCTTTTCGATGTCGAGCAATTCGTAGATCGAGGCGCCGTCCATCTTGCAGCCTGGCATCACCAGCTTGGCCCCGATCATCGGCGCGGCCTGGCCGAGCCCCCAGGCATTGGCATGGAACATCGGCACCACGGGCAGGACGACGTCGCGCGTCGAAACGCCCATGGCATCGGGCATGGCGGCCATCATGGCGTGCAGCACGTTCGAGCGATGGCTGTAGACGACGCCCTTCGGATCGCCGGTCGTGCCCGACGTGTAGCACATGCCGGCAGCCGTGTTCTCGTCGAATGTCTTCCAGGCGAAGGCGCCGTCCGCCTCGGCAAGCCATTCCTCATAGGCGACAGCGTTCGGCAACGAGGTTTGCGGCATATGCGCCTGGTCGGTCAGCACGATCACCTGCCTGAGCGACCTGACCTGGCCGGCGATCTTTTCCAGCAGCGGCACGAAGGTCAGGTCGACGAAGATCGCCTTGTCCTCGGCGTCGTTCATGATCCAGGCGATCTGTTCGGGAAACAGGCGCGGATTGAGCGTGTGGTAGATCGCGCCGATCCCCATGATGCCGTACCAGGCCTCGATGTGGCGGGCGGTGTTCCAGGCAAGCGTTGCGATGCGGTCGCCGAGCCCGAAGCTGTCACGCTCCAGCCGCTGCGCTACTTTGAGCGCCCGATGACGGATGTCGGCAAAGGTGGTGCGCACGATCGGGCCTTCGATCGAGCGCGACACGACCTCGCGCCCGCCGTGCTGGCGTTCGGCGTGATCGATCAGCTTATGGCAGAGCAGCGGCCATTCCTGCATCAGTCCGAGCATCTCGGCTCCTCCCCTTTTTCGCGCTTTCGCGTCATTGTTTCACGCATTGTGGAATGATCCGGCGGATTGTCCAGCCACCATAAGTCCAAGGCGGTCGGATGGGCGGATGACCCGTGAAACCCGCCATAATCCGGCCATCGTCGCCGTTAAGATTCATTAATGGGCTGGGTGAGATTGGCGAATGGAGAGATTCGCATGGACGTGCAGCTCGATGAAAAAGCCCTCGAAAGCACGCTTGCCGAAAGTCTGGACGATCTGACGCCGGACTCCAAAACCGTTTCCGACGATGAATTTGCCGAAGTCGTCGGCGGCGCGCTGGAGGCCGTCGGCGGAACGCTGCTGTTCAAGATGTGCGTCGAGAATGACGGCGAAGGCCAGCATGTCGCTGCCGCAAGCGTCGGCGACGGCGGCAACCGCCAGTTCCTGCTGCTCACGCTGCCGACCGCCGGCGGCGCGCTGAAGGTCGAGACAGCGGCGAGAAGCAGCAATCCGGTCGCCGGCATCGCTGCCGCCTATGCCGGCCTCATGGACGCATTCCAGGCCGCCGCCTGACTGTCGGCGCCGGTTAGAACATTATTTCGCCTGCACGCGATTTTGCGTCATGGCGCTGCCTTGCGCGAGGCGTCGGGCCGACCCACCTTTGACGGACGAGAGCGGTTCCGAACGGAAAAACCGCCACGCACCTTCCTCAGACTGCTGAAGGAGACCCGTCTTGGACAAGCGCGCCAACCCCGCCCCCGGCTTTCAGCGCAATCCCGACAAGGTGATAACGATCGAGCCTTATCGCGGCGCCGTCACGGTCAGCGCCGGCGACGTCGTCATCGCCAGGTCAACCCGGGCCAGGCTCTTGTCGGAACCGCCCTACCCAGCGGTTTTTTACATCCCGTTCGACGATATCGACTTCAGCAAGCTCGCCAGGACCGAGCATTCGACGCATTGTCCCTACAAGGGCGACGCGAGCTATTGGAGCGTGCTGCCGGCCGGCGACAGCGGCAGGGACGCGATGTGGGCCTATGAGCAACCTTTCGACGAAATGGTCGACATCCGCGATCACGGCGCGTTCTATACGAGCAAGGTGACGGTCGAGACTAAGCCGGAGTGATAGACTGCGGCGGAAAGCATCGCGGATCTCCGAGGTCGCTGAGCCTCCCAACCGTCGTCATCAACCCCCCGCGGATCAATCCGTGGTGCCGTCGTTGCCGACGTCGTCGGCATCGTCCAGCCGAACGAAGGTCAGGCCCTTCTGCTTCAGGGCGAGCAGGCCCTGGACGACACCCTCGCCCGCGGCATGGGTCGGCTGGTTGATGTGAGCGATGATGACGTCGCCATCCTTGGCTGCGGCGATGCGCCGGGCGGTTTCCTTGGCGCCGAGCAGTGAGCCGCCGTCGCCATTGACGGAAAAGCCCGCGACCTTGAAGCCCAGCTTGCGGATCATGGCGATCGCCGACGGGCTGTATTCGGCGGTGGCGCCGCGAAACCATTTCGGCGGCGGGCCGCCGGCGCTCGCAAGCGCCGCGGCACCCGACTCGACCTCGGCCTGAACGGCATCTGGACTGCCGGCACTGCTGATGCCGTAGATCTCGCGGGGCGTGTCGACCGCCGGAATGTGGCGGCCACCGTGGTTTTCCAGTTCGAACAGATCAGGATGCGCGCGCATGATCCCGACAGCGGCGGCGTTGCGCTTCAGCCAGATGCCGGTGACGAAGATAGTCGCGGGAATTTTGTTTTCTACCAGGGCCGAAAGAATGCGCGTATCGGTCTTCCCGCCGCAGGCGTCCAGCGTGAGCGCGACACGGCCACCGCCGCCTTGCGGCGTCAGATGCAACGTCGGTTCGACCAGCGTCCCGGCATTGCCAGCCGAGACCACGACAAGCGATAGCGCGATCGCGCAAAGAGATTTTTGAAGCAAACCCGTCATTCCCATGCCCGGCCCGTCAAGCCGCTCAACCGCAAGATGGCGTCAACAAGACGCGCATCTAGGCGAAAATCGGAACGGTTCGCATCCGAAAAGCCACCGCGCGACAATTTGCATGGAGAGTAGCTGCAAAAGCTCAACACGCCTTTAGCAGACTTGAGCTAGACCGCCTGCTCAAGCGCCACGTCGGTACGCGCCAAAAGTTCGCGCACCGCCTCGACCACGGAATCCACTTCAAGGCGCCAGACACAGCATGCCTTGCTCGAATCGGTCCGACGGCACAGGTCCCCGCCGACGCAATCGCAGGGCATGGAGGGGCGCAACGAGATGCTGGGGACGCCGACCGGGCCCCATCGAACCGGATTGGTCCGGCCGAACAGACCGACGACCGGAGTGCCGGCTGCGGCCGCCATATGCATCGGGCCGCTCTCATTGCCGAGGAATAACCTGGCCTCCTTGAGCAGCGCCAGCAACGTTTCGAGCGAGAGCGTGCCGACCAGATTGACGACCGGCGTTTTCGCTGCCGCCATGATCTTGTCCGCCGCCTCGTGCTCATCAGGGCCGCCGATCAGCACAGCGTCCAGGCCAGTTTCGGACGATATCCGTTCGATCGCGGCCGCAAAGCGCTCCGGCTGCCAGCGACGCCCGATGAAGCTCGCCCCCGCATGCACCGCCACGAAGGCATTTGGCCGCAAATGATGCTTGCTCAGCAAGGCGAGCGCTTGCGTCGTTTCGAAGGGCAGCGGGCGGATAGCCGGTGCCCTGACGCGCAGGTCGACGCCGAGCACCTCGAGCGGCGACAAATAGCGGAAGAGATAATGCTTTTCGCCGAATCCGTACGGCTTCATCCTGACATTGGCAGGCTGACGCTCAAGCCAGCGCAGAGGTCGCTCCGTCGGATAGTGGCCGACACGAATCGGGGCACGGACCAATCCGGACACCAGCCGCGAAGTCTTCGAATCGGTGATGTCGATGACCATGTCGAAGCGGTGCCGCCGCAAGGTTCGCACAACCCGTACAAGCTCGCGCCCGCGCTGGAGCGGCGTGCCGCGCATGCCGGCACGGCTAAACGAAACGACCTCCGCTGCGATCCCATGCGCTGTTAGAAATCCAGCAAACCTGGCATCGCACAGGAACACGACCTTCACACCTGGATATTCGAGCTGAAGGTTCTTCGCCAAGGCAGAGGCAAGCACGATGTCGCCTATGAACTTGGTCTGCATGATCAGGATCGATCGGAAAGAGGTGGGGGAAATCTGCAACATCTGTTTCACGCCCCGAGTAATTCGGAACCAGAAACTGCCCAGGAACGATGTCGAGATTGAGAACCAGCGCGCGCACGTTCGCGTGAGTTTCCATACGAAATCGTAAGATGGAGCGCGCCGTTCAGGCGCGCTTTGCTCTTCCCTTCGCGGCCTCCACGGCCGCCTGGGCCGCAGCCAGCCGGGCAATCGGTACACGGTAAGGCGAGCATGACACATAGTCGAGGCCGACCTCTTCGCAGAAGCGGATCGAGGCCGGGTCGCCGCCATGCTCGCCGCAAATGCCGAGCTTGATGTCGGGTCGTGTTCCCTTGCCCTTTTCCGCCGCAATCCGCACCAGTTCGCCGACACCGTCGATGTCCAGCGAAACGAACGGATCCTGTTCGATGATACCTTTCTGCCGATAGGTTTCAAGGAAGGAGGCCGCATCGTCGCGCGAGATGCCGAAAGTCGTCTGGGTCAGATCGTTGGTGCCGAAGGAGAAGAACTCGGCCGCTTCGGCAATGACATGGGCGCGGATGGCTGCGCGCGGCAGCTCGATCATGGTGCCGGTAAGATAGTCGATCTTGGTGCCGGTCTCCTGCATGACGCTTTGCGCGACGGCATCGATGCGCGCCTTGACGTATTGCAGCTCCTTCACGAGGCCGACCAGCGGCACCATGATTTCGGGCACCACCAGCGCGCCGGCCTTGTGGCCGGCCTCGACCGCCGCCTCGAAAATGGCGCGTGCCTGCATCTCGGCGATCTCGGGATAAGAGACCGCCAGCCGGCAGCCGCGATGCCCGAGCATCGGATTGAACTCATGCAGCGCCTCGGTACGCTGCCTGAGCTTGTCCGCCGGCACATTCATGGCGGTCGCGACCTCGGCGAGCTCGGCGTCGGTCTTGGGCAGGAATTCGTGCAAGGGCGGGTCAAGCAGCCGGATCGTCACCGGCAAGCCCGCCATGATCTCGAACAGCTCTAGGAAATCCGAACGCTGCATCGGCAGAAGCTTGTCGAGCGCCGAGCGCCTGTCCTTCTCGGTGTCGGCCAGGATCATCTCGCGCATGGCGACGATGCGGTCGCCTTCGAAGAACATGTGCTCGGTGCGGCAAAGGCCAATGCCTTCGGCGCCGAAGGAGCGCGCCATGCGCGCGTCGAGCGGCGTCTCGGCATTTGTGCGCACCTTCATGCGGCGCGCGGCATCGGCCCATTCCATGATGGCGGCGAAGTCGCCGGACAGCTCCGGCTGCAGCATGGCGACGGCGCCCTTCAGCACCTGGCCGTTGCCGCCGTCGATGGTGATGATATCACCCTTGCGGAAGGTCTGGCCCATCGAGATCAGCGTGCCGGCCTTGTAGTCGACACGCAGCGAGCCGGCACCCGAGACGCAGGGCTTGCCCATGCCGCGCGCCACCACGGCGGCATGACTGGTCATGCCGCCGCGCGTGGTGAGGATGCCTTCGGCGGCATGCATGCCGTGGATGTCCTCCGGGCTGGTCTCGACGCGCACGAGAATGACCTTGCGGCCTTGCGCCTTGGCATCCTCGGCCTCACCGGAGGAGAAGACGATCTCGCCGGTGGCTGCGCCCGGCGAGGCCGGCAGGCCGACGCCGATCACGTCGCGCGCCGCCTTGGGATCGATGGTTGGATGCAGGAGCTGGTCGAGCGAGGCCGGGTCGATGCGGGCGACCGCCTCCTCTTTCGTGATCAGCCCGTCTTTGGCCATCTCGACGGCAATCCTGAGCGCCGCCTTGGCGGTGCGCTTGCCGGAGCGGGTCTGCAGCATCCACAATTTGCCGCGCTCGATGGTGAATTCGAGGTCCTGCATGTCGCGGTAATGCTTCTCCAGCCGGTCGGAAATATCGACGAAGGACTGGAAAGCTTCCGGCATCAGTTTCTGCAGCGAGGGCTTGTCAGAGCCCGCAGCGATGCGCGCGGCCTCGGTTATGTTCTGCGGCGTGCGGATGCCGGCCACCACGTCCTCGCCCTGCGCATTGACCAGGAATTCGCCATAGAGCTGCTTTTCGCCGGTCGAGGGATTGCGGGTGAAGGCAACGCCGGTGGCGGAGGTGTCGCCCATATTGCCGAACACCATGGCCTGGACGTTGACCGCCGTGCCCCAGCTTTCCGGGATGTCGTGCAGGCGACGGTAGGTGATGGCGCGGTTGTTCATCCAGCTCGAAAACACGGCGCCGATGGCGCCCCAGAGCTGCTCGCGCGGGTCCTGCGGGAACGGCTTGCCGAGCTCCTCCTCGACCTTGGCCTTGTAGAGCGCGATCACACCCTGCCATTCGATGGCCGTCAGTTCGGTGTCGAGCTCATGGCCGAGGCTCGCCTTCTGGTCCTCGAGAATTTCCTCGAAAACCTCGTGATCGAGGCCCATGACGACGTCGGAATACATCTGGATGAAGCGGCGGTAACTGTCATAGGCAAAGCGGGCATCGCCGGAATCGGCGGCAAGCGCCTCGACCGTCTCGTCGTTGAGGCCGAGATTGAGCACGGTATCCATCATGCCTGGCATCGAAGCGCGGGCGCCGGAGCGCACCGAGACCAGAAGCAGCTTCGACGGATCGCCGAAATTGCGGCCGGTGAGCCTGCCGATATGGTTGAGCGCCGCCAGGACATCCGCTTCAAGCGATGTCGGATAGGTGCGGCCGTTGGCGTAATAGGCATTGCAGACTTCAGTGGTGATGGTGAAGCCCGGCGGCACCGGCAGGCCGAGGCTGCACATCTCGGCAAGGTTGGCGCCCTTGCCGCCGAGCAGGTTGCGATCACCGGCTCGGCCTTCAGCGGCACCGTCGCCGAAGGTGTAAACCCACTTGGTCATGCATGCCCTCCAGGTCCTTTGGAAGATAGACAACACCCGGGCCAAGGCCCCGGTCCCCGCCCTTCCGATCCGAGCGATAAGATGCTGCATTGCGAAAGGCAAGCGCCGGCAAAGCAAGCGCCGCGACTACAATCGATTAAGCAAAAGCTGCGTCAAAAAGACTTGCCGGTGTGAGTTGCGCGAGATAGAACACAACAAGAACAAAGTGGAGTAGCGCGATGAAACTCGAGGGAAAACTCGACTATCTGGAACTTCCGGCCACCGGCGGCACGCTAGACAGCGTCAAATCCTTCTACAGCGCGGCGTTTTCCTGGTCTTTCACCGATTACGGGCCAACTTACTCCGCTTTTGCCGAGGGGCTCGACGGCGGCTTCCAGGCCGATGCGGGCGAAGCGCCCGCCAGACCGCTGCCCGTGCTCTATTCCGAAAACCTGGAGGAGACGCTGGAGGCCGTTGAGAATGCCGGAGGCAGCATCATCAAGCCGATCTTTTCCTTCCCAGGCGGCAGGCGGTTCCACTTCACCGACCCGGCCGGCAACGAGTTGGCCGTGTGGGGCGAATAGCCCGCAATTCCGGTCGCCGGATCGATCTCCCCTCCAGATTACGCCCGAACGCGGCGGCAATCCGCCGGCGCAGACATGCGGCAAGATTACTTTGGATGTCAGCGGTCCAAGCATTGAGCTTTCGACCGGCTCGTCCTATAAGGCCGCGCGCAGCGGGCACCGCCCGGCTGCTGGGGCGTCGCCAAGTGGTAAGGCATCGGTTTTTGGTACCGACATTCCCAGGTTCGAATCCTGGCGCCCCAGCCAACCATTTTTTATCTTTTATTCAATGATTTAGCTAAATCGATCAGGTCTTCGTCTAGGGCACTCGGCTAGGGCCTTGGATGCGTGGACCGGCAGCAAGAATCTGGCGTCCGGAACTGGACTTAAGAGAAGCGGCGCCGTTTAGGACCGCTTCGAATTCACGATAGCATGTGCGGTATGGTGCCAAGGGCCGTAGCCCCTGTTGGCCGCTTTTCGCGATCGAGAGCACGCGGAGCAATTGTTCACGGTAGCTCAGTCAGCCGGGCTGCGAGGAAAAAAGCGTGGCCGATTGACATACCGATTGGAATTCCAATACCTATAGTATTTAAACGCCCAGTGCTGAATACCGGCGGGAGGAGCCAATGGCCGAAAACACGACAGCTGATCCTTCCACGCCTGCCCAGCTTCGCCTCGCGGGCGGAGCGCAGGGGTTCAATTGGCTTCCGGTCTTCCTTGCAGACGAGTTGGGATTATTCGGCAAGCACGGCATTGCCATCGAATACAAGCGCTTCGGCAGCGTCGACAAGGCAACAGGAGCTGTCCTTGAGGGTGAGGCCGACCTTGCGATTACGCCGCCAGAAGGAGCAGTCGCGGACTTCGTGAACGGTGGAGAACTGCGCATTGTTGCGGCCAATGCAGTGCGGCTGCCGATGTCTCTCGTGGCGCGGCCAGAAATCGCCACCCTGGCGGACCTTCGAGGAAAGAGGATCGGCACGTCCTCGCTCACCGAGGGTACTGCGATTTACACGCAGATTGTGCTGGCTTCCCAAGGACTGCACTACCCCGCCGACTACGAATTCGTGCTTGCGGGTATTCATACCAAACGGTGGGAGGCGCTGCAGGCCGGGCAAGTCGACTGTGCTCCCCAGCCCGCGCCGTGGAACTTCCTAGCCGAGGACCAAGGCTACAAGCTGATCGGCGAGGTCAATGAGTTCATACCCGAGATCCTCTTCACCGCGGTCATCGGCCGATCATCGTGGCTGCAAGCCAATCGAGATGTGGTCATACGCTTCATCAACGCCCTGATTGAGGCCCATGCGATCACCAATGAACCGGCACGGCAGGACGTAACATTGCCGATCTTCCAACGCATCACCACACCGGAAAGCTCCACCCTGGCCAATCGTGGTCTAGGATACATGCGTGACATGGGCATGTGGCCGGACAAGCTGGCCGTGCCGGCAAACGCGTTGCGCACGACGATTGACCTGATGATCCGCGCGCATTTGCTCGATGAGGCCCTTCGGAGCCAAGCGCTGCACGCCTTCGATGCTTCTTACCTCGACGCGGCTTGCACCACTGTCGGCTGAACCCATCCTGCCGTGCACCAAAGCAATCCCGCAACTGACCCCTCACCTTCGCTTGCCCTTGGAGGTCGACGACCCTAAGTTGCTTGCTCAGATACGCTGGGTATCCCGATACGTTCATTGGATGATCAAAGATGGCGCGACTGACCCGTGAACAAAGCCAAGCCTTGACGCGCGAAAAGCTTTTGGCTTCGGCCAGCGAGATGGTGGCCCGAGACGGCTATTCCGGCGCATCGATCGAGCGGATCGCAGAGGAGGCCGGCTTCTCGAAGGGGGCCTTCTACTCCAATTTCACGAACAAGGAAGACATCTTCCTGCAACTGCTGGAGCGCAACGCCGGCGGAGATGTGGTCGAACTGACCGAAAGGCTTCGCAGCGTTGACGAGCCGAAGGATGTCATCGAATCCATTTGCGAATGGGCCAACCAACGCGCCAAGGACAAGCGCTGGGGAACGCTGGCCATCGACCTGCTGCGCATCGCGCGCCGCGACAACACGCTGGAGGATCGGCACCTGCGCCTGTTCAGGGACCAGTGGGAAGGGCTGGGCAGGCTGTTGTCGGAGAAGCTGTTTCCGTATGGGGATGCGGAACCCCGGCCACTCTATGTCGGCGGTATCGTCCTCGAACTCGTCTATGGCGGCATGTCGAGTTTTATGGACGACAGGGCGCCCGGCGAAATGGTGCGGGTCGCGCTGACGTCGATGCACGAGGCTCATCTTTTTAGGCATAAGAACGGAAAGGCCGTGCGCAAGCGGACTGCAGCGTCCTGACGCGAACCATGCCACGCCACGTTGGAAGGCCGACCGATTCTCCTTCGTGGACGTCGGGTGCCTATTCGTAGACAAGTCCCTTCAAGCGCAGCCGTTCGCGCATTGAGTTGACGTCCAGGCTGAGCTTGCCTGCAGCGTAGAGGCGACGTTTGTCTTCCTCGGCCGCCTCCCGCTCTCGTGCCGTTCTCGCAACCAACTCGGCATTGGCACGGGGCACCACGCAGACGCCATCATCATCGGCGACGATCACGTCGCCAGGGCAGATGCGGGCACCGGCGCAGATGATCGGAACCTGGCAATCGCACAGCGTCTCCTTTACCGTTCCCTGAGCGAAGATCGCCTTCGACCAGACCGGGAACTTCATCGCTCGCAAAGCAGCCACATCGCGCACGCCGGCATCGATCACGAAGCCTCGGATGCCGAGCGCCATCGCCGATTCAGCCAGAAGGTCGCCGAAAAATCCGTCTTCGCATGGAGAGATCGGAGTCACGACGAGCACATCGCCCGGCCGCGCCTGCTCCAATGCAACATGAATGGTCCAGTTGTCGCCCGGCGCCACCTCGCAGGTAAGCGCATTGCCGCCGATCCTGGCGCCGTCATAGATGGGACGCAGCCGCGAGGCCAGCAGCCCCTTGCGTCCCTGGGCCTCGTGAACGGTTGCCACCCCCAGCGCGCCCAGTGCGTCGCACACTTCGATCGGCGTACGTTCGGTGTTTGTCACGACTTTTGCCATTGATATCTCCAGAGATTCGTGCTGACCGGACCTCGCTAGCGACCCTGTCGCTTGAGCCTCTCGTCCAGCCGCGGGTAGACTTTGCGCGCATTGCCCTCGAACACCGCCGCGCGGTCGGCTTCGTCGAGGCCCAAAGCATCGATGTAACGGCGCGTGTCGTCGAAGTTGAAGCCGGTCAGCGGGTCAACCACCTTGACCGCGCCCAGCAGTTCCGAGCCGAAGAGGATGTGGTCCGGACCGATCACGCGAAACAGCGTGTCGATCCCCGCCTGGTGGTAGACGCAGGTGTCGAAATAGACGTTGCGCATCAGGTGCGTGGCGAGATCCGGCTTTTCCATCATGATTGCCAGCCCGCGATAGCGGCCCCAGTGATAGGGAACCGCGCCGCCGCCGTGGGGAATGATTAGCTTGAGGTCTGGGAAAGCGCGAAACAGGTCGCCCTGGATCAGCTGCATGAACACCGTGGTGTCGGCATTGATGTAGTGCGCACCGGTGGTGTGCAGGCAGGCCGAGCACGCGCCCGAGACATGGATCATGGCCGGCACCTGGAGCTCGACCATCCTCTCGAAGAGCGGATACCAGTAGCGGTCATAGATTGGCGGCGCGGACCAGAAGCCGCCGGACGGATCGGGGTTGAGATTGCAGCCGACGAAGCCGAGCTCGTCCACACAGCGCTCGAGTTCAGCCAGCACAGGAGCCAGGTCACCGCTCATCGACTGCGGCAGCTGGCAGACACCGGCAAAGTTCAGCGGGAACAGGTCCACGATGCGCGCAATGAGATCATTGGAGACACGGGACCATTCGGCATTCAGCGCAGCGCTGCCGACATGATGACCCATGCCCGAGGCCCGGGGCGACAAAATTGTCACGTCCGAGCCGCGCTCCCGCTGAAGACGAAGCTGGTTGTCTTCGACGGTCGCGCGAAGCGTCTCGTCGCTTGTGGCGGGATAGACCGGACCTGCGTCGCGCTGGCCCTCGGCAAACGCCACCTGGGCCTTGCGATAGGCATGATGCGCCGGGGGCTCGGTGGTGTAGTGACCGTGGCAGTCGATTATCATGGCATTCTCCAACCGCAGCTCAGGGCTCCAGCACATAGTTGGTGAAGCCACCGTCGCCCGAGGCTACGCCGTTGATCGCCTCATTGATCTGGCCCAGCGGATAGGTGCGGGCTTCCAGCACGGACAGGTCGACCGCGCCGGACCGGACCAGCTCCGCTATCTCGATGCCCTCCGCGGTGCTGAGCCAGGCCGAACCGGTGAGCACCATCGAATTGTCCATCCACCATTTGGTGTTGAACAGCATGTCGGCGCCCGTACCGCCGATGTTCACGATGGTGCCGCCGCGTTTGACGCCCATCATCGCGTCCCTCATGGCGTTGACGTCAGCCACCGCGCCAAGGCTGTCGAGCATGAAATCCGCGCCGGAGTGGTGCTTGGAGCGCACCCAGTCCGCGACCTTGCCGTCCAGGCTGGAAAAAATCTCGATCCGGTTCGGCGCGAGGCGCTTCAGCTTTTCCAGCAATGGCTTGCCGCGCGCGACCGCATAGATGGTGGAAATCCCCATGGCGAGCGCGAACATGGTGGCGCCGACACCCAGCGTGCCGGTCGCGCCGTTGATGATCAGCGACTTGCCCGCAAGGTTGCCCAGCTTCTTGAGCGCCGAATAGGACGTGCCGAGATAGCCCATGCGGGCAGCCTGCGGAAACGTCATATTGTCGGGTATCTTGACGATGGCGCTCTGGGGCGCGCGCATGAATTGAGCGAAGCCGCCGCCGGGATAGCGCTTGTAGATTTCGAGGCTGTTGCGATTGAACCCGAAATATCCGGCGAAGGTGAAGTAGTCGCACTTCATCTGGTTGCCGCTGGCGCAGGCGTGGCAGGCACCGCACGAACGCAACGGATTGACGTAGACACGGTCTCCGGGCTTCAAGGCAACGACCTGCTCGCCCACTTCGTGCACGATGCCGGCGGGGTCAAGGCCAAACGTCGCGGGCTTGGGAGGCAGCGGCTGGTGAGGATACCAGTTCTCCCAGTTGTTCAGCACGTTGGCGAGGTTCGGGACCATACCGCAGGCTTTGACCTCGACCACGACATCTGTTCCGCACGCTCGAGGCTTGGCGATCTCCTCGATCCGCATTGGTTCGTTTACCGCATGCAACCGTGCGGCGCGCATCATCACTGTCACGATGTTCCTCCTCAAATACCGCCAACCGGATCGAGTTGACATTCCGATTGGACTGTTGATACCGTATAGTATCTGAATTGGGTGACGCAAGACCCGATTTGCGGTGTCGGTACCAACCATCGCTGCTGCCCTCGGGCCTACGCTCGATTTCGCAGGGTGGCTGGCGGCCAAAACGGGGCCCGCTCACAACGGCTGCAGCCGTCACGCTGCTGGGAGGAAACGTACAATGCCGTTCGAGTTGCAGCCTCAGGACTGCCTGAGGATCCTATGTGGAGTCTGGTTCCTGCCGCATCTGATCGGGAAGGTCAGGAACTTCGATAAGGCGCCGGTTACATTTGAGAAGGCCGGTCTGAAGCCCGGCAAGGCATTCCTCGTCCTGACAATCGTCCTCGAGGTGCTTGCCGCGCTCGGCATGATTTTCAACGTCTATTCGAAAGCAGCAACCGGTTGCGCGATCGTCGTGCTGCTCGGAGCAGCCTACGCAGTGGTGAAGATCAACGGCGCCAAATGGCGCTGGCAGCAGATGGGAACGGAATTCCCGCTTTTTTGGGCGCTCGCTTGCCTCATCTCGGCACTGTGACTTTGAACATCTACCTGGGAGGTGTGATATGCAGGTTCGGCGCGTCGTCACTGGCAGGGACAACGCCGGTAAGTCAGTGGTCGTCAGTGACGGCCCCTCCCCTGGGGAAATGGTCCTGCGCCACACGCCGGGTTTCGTATCGTCGCCCCAGTGGAAAATCGAGGGGGCGCCAGAGCTGGGGAGCATCGACAACAAGGACCCCATGGAGACAACCGGCACCATGGTCATGCCGGCAGGCGGATCATCGTTCTGGATCATTACTTTCCCTCCCGACAGCGTCTACACGTCATCGGAATGGAATCCCGCGGTGGCCGGTCCCGAACTCATCAAGGCATCACCTGGCATTGCCGAGCGGATGGAGCCGGACAGCCCTGG
Source organism: Mesorhizobium sp. M1A.F.Ca.ET.072.01.1.1 (assembly GCF_004023325.1). NCBI lineage: Bacteria > Pseudomonadati > Pseudomonadota > Alphaproteobacteria > Hyphomicrobiales > Phyllobacteriaceae > Mesorhizobium > Mesorhizobium sp. M1A.F.Ca.ET.072.01.1.1. Next base: position 41,159 of record NZ_RZSF01000008.1, read on the forward strand.
CATGCACCAGACCCCGACCGTCGACTACGTGACGGTGGTGAAGGGGAGACTGATCCTGGAACTCGATGACGGCAGGACTGTCGAGCTAAATGCCGGCGACACCGTGGTCCAGCAGGGCACTCGTCACGCATGGCGCAATCCAGGCGACCAGCCGGCGACGATCTCCGTGATCATGCTCGGCGCCACTGTCTGACGCAGCGGTTACCATCCCAGAGAGACCACACCAGCCTCGGCTGGGCTTCGGACCGCTCAGATCGTTGCCGCCACGTCGGCGAGGATCTGGCGCGTCCACGCATGCAGGCCCGAATAGTGAGAACGCTCGGTCCAATACATGTCGATCTGGATCAGCACCTCGAGAGGAAATGGCTTCAACGTCAACTTGTCCGAAAGCCGGCGAGCCAGGCGATAGGGAATGGTCGCGACCAGCTCCGTGCCCCGGATCAATGCTTCGAGATTGTCGTGACTCGGCACGATCACGCTCGGCGTAATCCTGACGTCGATTGCCCGAAGCGCCGCGAAGTACAACGCCTCCCACTGGCCATTGTGGGTCACGGCGATATGCCGCGTCTGCCGGTAGCGATCCATCGTCAGTTCGCCGGCCGCAAGCGGATGGCTGGAATCCATGATGCAAGCGTAGCGGTCGGTGAAGAGTTTACGCCGGTAGTAGATATCGCCGAAAATCGCCACCGGGCCGAGCACGATATCGCAAATGTTTTCCTTGAGCTGCTGCTTGCCGTGCACGGCGGATTCAAAAATGTTGACCGCGATCTGGGGCGCCTGCTGCTGGACCTGGCGCACGAAGGCCGGCATCAGGAACATACGCTCGTGATGGTTACAGGAGATCGTCACGCTGCCCGTGGACGTAGCGGGATCAAAACCTTGCAGAGAGGACAACGCCTGCATGCGCTCGAGGACATCGCGCGCTTCCTGGGCGAGTTGACGGCATTTGTCGGTCGACAGGATCGAGTTGCCCTGCCGAACGAACATCGGGTCGTTGAAGGCCTTTCGAAGCCGCTTGATCGAATAGCTGATCGTCGACTGATTGACGCCGAGGCGCTCCGACGCCTCTGAAAAGGACCGGCAGTCGTTGACCATGACCAATGCCTGCAAGGCATTCAGGTCGATCTGGGCAAGCTCCTCCGACAGCATGACGCCTACTCTCTATGCAAAATTTCGATCACCTGTATCGAACCTATTGGGTTGTTAGATGTCCTGCAAGGGCTTAGCCGGAAAGGAGCTGCACAGGAGGATTGAAAATGGCTGCTAATCTCGAACAGAAGATCGCTGACGCTGGAAGCGCCCAAACCATGCTCTGGGAATCGCAGAGCCCGCCGATCGTCAGCACGCCGGTGACGCCGGAATTCACCAACTGGCGCGACGAACAGCTCGCTTGGCGCAGCAACGCCGTGCTCTATGACCAGTCGCACCATCTCGCCGACCTGAACATCCGCGGCAAGGATGCGCTGAAGCTCATCCGCGACACGGCGATCAACAGCGTTGAATACTTTCCCGTCAACGCCGCGAAGCAGTATGTAGCGGTCAACGACGAAGGCCAGCTCATCGGCGACAACATCCTGTTCCGCTATGAGGAAGACGAATTCCAGGCGGTGGGCATTCCGCCGACGATCAACTGGCTTCAGTATCATGCCGAGACCGGCGGTTACGACGTCCAGCTTGTGCGGGATAACCCGTCCTATGCCCGCAAGGGAAATCCGCTGTGCTACCGCTACGAGGTCCAGGGACCTGGCGCGTTCAACGTGATCCGGGAACTCATCGGCGGCGAGCCGCCGGATGTGAAGTTCTTCCACGGCACCCGCTTCACGATCGCCGGCAAGATGGTCCGCGCGCTTCGCCACGGCATGGCGGGCGAACCCGGCTTCGAGTTCGTCGGGCCCTGGGCCGATCATGAGGTCGTTCGGGCCGCTCTGCTCGAGGCGGGCAAAAAGCACAACATGATTCAGGTCGGCGGCCGGGCGTACCTGACCAACTCGCTCGAGTCCGGATGGCTTCCGCGCCCGTTGCCGGCATTCTACTCGGGCAAGAGCACGGCGGGCTTCCGCAAGTGGCTTGCCGCGGACGAGATCGATGCCAATGTGTCTCTCGGCGGAAGCTTCTTTTCCGAGAACATCGAGGACTATTACTTCTCGCCCTACGACGTGGGCTACGGAAAAATCGTCAAATTCGACCATGACTTCATCGGCCGCAAGGCCCTCGAGGCCCAGGTCGCCGACGGCCAGACCAGGGCCAACCGCAAGGTGACGCTGCAGTGGAACGGCGACGACGTCGCCAAGGCCTGGGCCTCGATGTACCAGCCAGGTGTCGGAGCGAAGTTCATCAACCTTCCGATCGCCCACTACGCGACCTATCACTACGACCGGGTCGAGGCGCCAAACGGAAACTTGGCCGGACGTTCGCTTCATACCGGATACTCGGCCAACTACCGTTCGATGATGTCGATCGCGGTCGTGGATGCGGCAGTGGCAGAGCCTGGCACCGAACTGGTGGTGGTGTGGGGCGAGCCCAAGCCATCCTCCAAGGTGCAGGTTGAAGACCACGTGCAGTTCAAGATCCGCGCCACCGTCCACCCGGCGCCGATCGACGCGCACGCGCGCACCAGCTATCGCAAGAACGCCTAAGCCGCACGCCTGAACAGAGGGCGGCCTGCCGGCCGCCCTCCCCTCACGGCAACCGCACCCGACGACAACAAACTGGCGGGACCTCCTGCCGGTGTCGCTTTGCGACGCGAGAAACTGCCTTGTCCTTCAGCTCGGCCGTCAACCCGGAGACCGGGTATGCAAAAGTCCTATCTGCTTACGCTCCAATGCAAGAACCGGCCGGGCATCGTCGCCGGCGTCGCGAGCCGTTTGGCCGCACATGGCGCCAACATTACCGCGGCCCAGCAATTCGACGACCCCGAGACGGATCGGTTCTTCATGAGGGTAGCGTTCGATTTGCCTTCGCCCCTCAATGATCTCGCCGGGCGTTTTTCCGAGGAGGTCAACCGCTTCGGCCTGCAATGGACATTGCGGCCCCAGAACCTGCCCCGCAAGGTTCTGCTGCTTGTCTCGAAATTCGACCACTGCCTGGTAGACCTGCTTTACCGCCAACGACTGGGCGAGTTGCCCATGCAGGTTGTCGCCATCGTCTCCAACCATCCGCGAGAAGGTCTCAACCTCGCCTCCGACGACGCCATTCCCTTCCACCACTTCCCGATCAGCCATGAGACCAAAGCCACCCAGGAGGCGAGGATCAAGCGCGTGATCGAAGATAGCGGCGCCGAGCTTATCGTGCTGGCCCGCTATATGCAGATCCTATCCGACGACTTCTCAGCCTATCTCTCCGCCCGCTGCATCAACATCCACCATTCTTTCCTGCCGGGTTTCAAGGGCGCCAAGCCCTATCACCAGGCGCATGAGCGCGGCGTGAAGATGATCGGAGCAACGGCGCACTACGTCACCGAAGACTTGGACGAGGGTCCGATCATCGCCCAGGACGTCGAACATGTGACCCATGCCGACACGCCCGAGGACCTCGTTCGCAAGGGTCGGGACATCGAACGCCGCGTGCTGGCCCGCGCGGTCGCCTTCCACCTTCAGGATCGGGTCTTGCTCAATGGACGCAAGACCGTCGTCTTCGCCTAACAACGGAGCCACGCGCATGGAAAAAGCTGCTATCCGCCCCTCCTCTATCGACGCCTCGATCGAGATGGCGCCAAGCCAGGTGATCGACTCCCCTGACTTGCCGGGCCTTTTCCCGTCGGGGGTCCGGGTCTACATCACCGATATCGGCCTGGCGGACACGCCTACCCTGGTCAAGGCAGCGCGTCGCGTCGCGGACCTAGGCTACACCGCGGTTCCCCATATGGCCGCTCGCCGACTGACCACGCGCCAAGCGCTGGAAACGCGGGTGAAGGCTTTGGCTGAGGAAGCGGGTGTCCGCGACTTGCTCATCATCGGCGGCGACGTGGCTACCCCAGCCGGTTCATTTTCCTCCTCTTTCGAGGTGCTCGAGACTGGTTTCGTTGACAAGTACGGCATCGCCGAGGTCGGTGTAGCCGGCCATCCGGAAGGCAGTCGCGACTTTGGCGACGAGGCGGCGATTGCAGCGCTCCAGATGAAGAGCGCCTGGGCCGAGCGGACCGGGGCAAAGATGCGTGTCGTCACCCAATTTGGCTTCGACGCGGACAAGTTCATCGCCTGGGCGGACGGCCTGGCGCTTTCCGGGGTGGACCTGCCGATCCATCTTGGCGTGGCCGGTCCCGCCAAGATCACGACCTTGCTAAAATACGCCGCCTTGTGCGGCGTCGGCAATTCGCTGAATTTCTTGAAAAAGCGCAGCGCCTCGCTTGCCGCCCTTGCCACCAGTCACTCGCCGGAGAGCTTCGTCGGCCCGATCGAGCACCATCTGCGGGCAAAGCCGGATTCGGCAATCGCGCAGCTGCATGTCTTTCCGTTTGGCGGCATCAAGAATACGGCCAGGTGGCTCTACGAGCGTGGCTCGTGGCAAGACCTCGAAGCCGACGATCGCTCGTCGATCGCTTAAGCGCGTAGCTGCCTCCCGAGAGCCGAGCCAGACCATCGCGCGCCGATCGTCGGCGCGCCATGGTCTCTCGTTGCCGCGACATGGGCGAATGTTGCGGCACGATTGCTACGCGCAGCCTCTCAGTCAGCTCCGCCGGACATCCGCGAGGACGTCCGGCGCGCTCAGGACAGCGCGAAGCCGCCGTCAGCTGCGGCCGCGCCCCTCCGTTTCGATGCGCAGCGTGACCTCGTCCCCGATCAGGGGAAGATTGGCCGTCATACCGAAGTCGCTGCGCTTCAACTTGGCAGTCGCGCTGAAGCCGGCCTCAAGACTGCCGTCCCACGGGTTCTTGCCTTGGCCGTTGAAGGTCACGTCGAGCGTCACCGGCTTGGTCACACCGGCGATGGTGAGATCGCCCGTGATGGTGCCCTGCTTGTCGCTCGACTTGGTGAATTTGGTGCCGACGAAGGTGATGTCCGGAAACTCGGTGGCATTGAACCAGTCGGCGCCCTGGATGTCGCTATCGCGCTGGGCATTGTTGGTGGAGATGCTGGACACCTTGACCTTGGCCTGCAGCTTGCTGGCCTCAGGCGCGTCCTTGTCGAAGGTGAATTCCCCGGAGAACTCTTTTGCAACGCCGATGACGTTGGAGAAGCCGAGATGATTGATGAAGAACACGATGCCGGAATGAACCGGATCGATGTCGAACGTGATCGGCTGTGCGGTTGCCGGCCCGATTGGCGCCGATGCGAGTGCAGCTAGCAAAGCTAGTTTCAGTCTGTAGTTCATTCCATCCTCCTTTGTTGATGCACGAAAAGCGAATTCACAGCGGAAGGCTGAACCCCTTCCGTGCCAGCATCACTGCGACTGCCGCGACGGCCGGCACCAGGCAGAACCCTGCGAAGACGAACGTGGCGAGTGCAGGGCTTTTCTGATCGAGACGATCGAGGATCACGCGGCAGGCCGAAGGGACCAGGAAAAGCAGCAGGAGCACCGCAAGGGCGAGAAGGTCGATCTTGCGGGTGATCAGCGCGACGGTCTGCGCCACAGCCATCATGCCCGCCGCTCCGCCGAGCAAGGATGCCCATCCGAAGCGGTAATTCGGCCGGGACAGGTGCCAAACCACGATGCCGGCGATGCCAAAGGCGACGCCAAGCGACAACTGCAGGCTGGATGATGACGCTCCCATGAAGGCAACGGGAGCAAAGCCTGCGCTGGCAACCGCGAGCATGATCGCAGGGCGCAGATCTGATCCCTCATCGGGATCGCCAGCTTCCCGATGAAGCGCATATAGCGCTGCCGCTCCGGCCAGAGCGGCGACGACCGGGTCGAGAGGCTGCGCCCGGGCAATCGTATCGCCGATGTAAGCTGCTGAGGCGACCGGCAGTGCCGCCAACAGCAACTGTCCGAGCCTGCGGCTGCCTGTCCATTCCGCCGCCACGCCCAGGATCGATCCAACCGCCGCCAGGTAGAACACCTTGTTGACGGCGCCGACCGGAGGGAAGGAGGGAAGGCGATTGTAGGTCAACCAGTAGGACAGGAAGAAGCCGAGCGGGATCAAGAAATCGTACCAACGGCGATCGACGCGCCCCCATCGCATCAGGCCGCTCAAGGCGAACAACAAAAGGCCGCAAATGGCGACCGCCAGCATAACGGCCTCCTGCGGCGATCGGGCAACGCCAATCACGTCGCATTACCGTTGTTGGCTATAGGATAGCGGGCACACGCTCGCGGCACCTTGCGGCAGGATGAAGTCACACCGTCCTCCCCGGTCTGAGTTCTCCATGACCGGCCCCTTCCGGATACCGATCAGATTTCAAATACCAAAGCGTATCTCACTAACCTTGTCAATCCGCCTGGGCAGCTGGCCGGAACCCGCCTCGCCTTAGTGCAGATGCAACGGCTAAGCCGGTTGACATACGACTTAGACTTCAAATACTATATGGTATCTAAAGTGGGACAGACGCGGAAGCGCCGGTTCCGCTGACACGCCTGGGAGGAGTGCGTGGCTGTGCAGGAACATATCAACGCCTATCTGCCGGTGCTCGCGGCGGATGGCGTATCGGTCAGCTTCGGAGGCGTGCAGGCGCTCGACAATGTCTCGCTCGACGTCGGCGATGGCGAGATTTGCGGCTTGATCGGCCCGAATGGCGCGGGCAAGACCACCTTCCTGAATGCCATCACCTGCCTGACCCGCCTTCAACGCGGCACCATCGAACTGTCAGGCCGGACAATCTCCAATTCGGCGGTGCGCGACATTATCGGCCTCGGGATCGCTCGGACGTTCCAAAATGTCGGCGTGTACGGCTCGCTGAGCGTCCTGGAGAACGTCATGCTCGGCGCACACCACAAGATGGGTGGAAAAGTCGCGCGTGCCCTTCTCAATCCCTTCGGTGCGTGGGCCGAGGAGAAGACGGTCCGCCGCCAGGCTGAATCAATTCTGGATGAGTTGGGAATGGCCGCATTATCGAGCGTGCGCGCCGACTCCCTGCCCTATCCCTTGCAAAAGCGGATGGAGATCGCACGCGCCCTGGCGGCCGAGCCCAAGCTCTTGTTGCTGGATGAGCCGGCCGGCGGACTGACCCATGGCGAGGTCACCGAATTCGGCACCCTCGTCAATACGATCCGGCATAGCCGCAGGCTCTCGATCCTCCTGATCGAGCATCACATGGGTTTGGTCATGAGCCTGTGCGACCGGATCCATGTGTTCCACCTCGGTCGAAATCTGGCGTCAGGACGCCCCGAAGAAATCAGGACCAATGAAGCCGTCATCGGCGCCTACCTCGGGAGGAGCACGTGAGACTGCTTGACGTCCGCAATCTCTCGGCCTCCTACGGCAAGGTACGGGCGCTTTTTGACTGCTCGCTCGCAATCGCGCAGAACGAATTCGTTGTCCTGCTCGGCGCCAATGGCGCGGGAAAAACCACTTTGCTGCGCGCGCTTTCGGGCACGATCCGCTCGGCCGGCGAGATCGCCTATATGGGAAGCGACTTGCAAAAGATGGCGCCGGAACGGCGTCTGCAACGCGGCTTAGCGCAGATTCCCCAGGGCAGAGGCACTTTCACGGAATTCACCGTCGACGAGAATCTGACGCTGGGCGCCACAATCGTCTCCGATGCCCGCCAGGTCCGACAGGACAAGGAGCGGTGGTACGATCGCTTTCCGCGATTGCGCGAACGCCGCTCCCAACTGGCCGGCAATCTGAGCGGAGGCGAGCAGCAGATGCTCGCGGTTGCGCGAGCGCTCATGTCGCGGCCAAAACTGTTGCTATGCGACGAGCCGTCATTGGGTCTCGCGCCCGTCATCACGCGCGAAATATTCGCGATCTTCAAGGAACTCCGCGACATCGATGGATTGACGCTCCTGGTCGTGGAGCAGAACGCGGACCTGTCGCTCAAGTTCGCCGACCGCGCCTATGTCATCGAGGCCGGGCATATCGTGGCCGGCGGCTCAGCCGGCGCGATACTTGCAAATGAGCATATCCAGAAATCTTACCTTGGGGACTAACGTGGCGACGTTTCACCAGATCATTGTTTGCGGCATTGCCCCAGGCGCTGTCTACGCCGTGCTGGTGATTGCCCTCGTGCTGGTCTCGCGTCTTACAAGGCGGGCGTCGGCCGACCGCCTCGATGCAGCCTCCTTCATCGACATTCACGATACCGCCGGACTGCCATTCCTGATCGTGGTAACCGCCATTTCCCCGTCCTCAAACGCCAGGGTTCCCTTGGCCAAGGCTCTCGGATCGAAGGCGCGCAGGTCGACGGCCTCGGCGTTGCAGTTGGGAGGCTGGGCTTGACCCTTTTCGTGCAAATCGTCCTCAGCGGTCTTGCCACCGGCGCGATCTATGCGGCTCTTGCCCTTGCACTGGTGTTGATCTTTCGCGCCACCAACGTCGTCAATTTCGGTCAAGGCGAAATGGCGACTTTCTCGGCATACTGCACCTGGCAGCTATGCCTGTGGGGCCTGCCATTATGGCTTTCGATTGCAATCGGCCTGGCCGGTTCCTTTGTGCTGGGTATCTTGGCGTTTCGGGTCTTCGTCCGCCCGCTCCTGGCAGCACCAGTCGAGGCGACAGTGGTCGTCACGCTCGGCATGTTTGTGCTCTTCCAGGCGATGGTGACGTGGCTCTGGGGCGCCGAGCAGAAGCCGTTCCCCAGCCTTTTTCCCGAAGGCAGCTTCAGCCTCGGTGAGGTACGGGTGCTGGCTTCGTCGGCCGGTACCTTGCTGATCCTCATTATCCTGGCCGCGGCCATCGCCTCCCTCTTCGCCTTCACAAGGCTTGGGCTTTCCATGCGCGCCGCGGCCTTCGACCGCGTTCGCAGCGTTCTGGTGGGCATCAACGTCGAGCGCATGCTGATGCTCGGCTGGGGTTTCGCCGCGGCGATCGGAATGATCGCGGCGGTGCTGGTCGCGCCACGGCTGTTTTTGAGCCCGACCATGATGACCCCGATCCTTTTCTACGGCCTTGCCGCGGCAACCGTTGGCGGCTGGGACAGTCCGCTCGGCGCGATAGCCGGAGGCCTTCTGGTGGGCGTCAGCGAGAGCCTTGGCGCCAACTACATCGGCTTTCTGGGTGCGGACATGCGCATCGCGGTCCCGATCGGGCTCACCCTTTTCGTCCTGCTGGTCAAGCCGGTCGGTCTGTTCGGCTCACAGAAGGTCACCAAGCTATGAGCAACGACATTCGGCGCACGGTCGCGGCAACCGTTGGGTTTGTGCTGGTCGCCGCATTGCTGCCGGCCACTTTGTCAGGCTTCCAGTTGCAGCAGGTGAGCATCGCCATCTCCTATGCGGTCGCCATTCTTGGCCTCAACCTGCTTATGGGGTTTGCCGGGCAGATCTGCCTCGCCCAGGGGACGCTGTTCGGCATCGGCGCCTACGTCACCGCCATCTTGAACGCGACCTACGGCGTCCACCCGTTGGCGACCCTGCCCGCGGCAGCTGTTTTTACCGCGCTGGCCGGTCTCGTCGTCGGACTGCCGGCCCTGCGTCTGCAGGGGCTGCAGCTTGCGATCATCACGTTTGGTGTCGCGGCGGCCTTTCCGCAGCTTCTGTTGAAGCTCGGCAGTTGGACGGGCGGAGTCTCCGGCTTGCCGATCGATTCCCTGGAGCCGCCTGCGTTCCTGGCCGATTACTCCGAGCTCTGGCTCTATCTGGTGTCGCTGGGGTGCGCCTGCGTCGCGGCATTCATCGTCTATCTCGTTCTCCTCGGCGACGTCGGCCGCGCGCTCCAGGCGCAACGGGACAGTCCGCAGATCGCGGAGGCTCTCGGCGTCAACCTGACCAAGACCAAGCTGTGGGCGTTCGCCATCAGCTCTGCGCTCGCTGGGCTTGGCGGCGGCGTCTTCGCGATCCTCAACGGCTTCATCAGTCCGCAGTCCTTTCTCGCCCCACTTTCCATCACCATCGTGATCGGGAGCATCGTCGGCGGCTCGACAAGCATTGTCGGCGCCTTCATCGGCGGGCTGTTCATCACCTTCGTCCCGACATGGACGTCCAACATCAATCTCGCACTCGGCAACGTCATCTACGCGCTGGCACTGATCGGCATCATGCTTCTGGCGCGCGGAGGGGTTGCCGGTCTGCTGGAGAGACTCGCCGCTGCCTTGAAGGCGCGGTCGAACGCCAACGGCAAAGCCGGATCAATGAGCCAATCAGGGAGGAAGTTATGAGACCATGTATACCAAGAATGCTTGCGACGGCGGCAATACTTGCGCTGGCCGTCGGTGTCGCTCCGGCGAAAGCTGACGAGACACCGGGCATCACCGACAGCACCGTCAAGATCGGCATCACCGGTCCGCTCACCGGTCCCGTCGCCGTCGTCGGCGCGGTCGCAGAAGGCATCCGCGCCCGGGTCGAGGCCGCCAATTCCCACGGCGGCGTCAAGATGTCCGACGGCAAGACCCGCAAGATCGAGCTCGTGATCAAGGACGACATGCTCGATCCGCAGCGAACGCTTGCGAACGTGCGCGAGATGGTGGAGCAGGACAAAGTCTTCGCCCTTGTCGGCACGGCTGCCACGCCGAACAATGTCGCCATCGGACGCTATATCGAACAACGCAAAGTGCCCAATGTCTTCATGTATTCAGGCGTCCACAAGCTGAACGCGCCGCACGAGGAAATAGGGTTCGTCCCGGCCTTCTCGACCGAGGCGGCGTCGTTCGCCACTTATCTGAAGGACAACAAGCCCGAGGCAAAGGTCGCGCTCCTCTATCTCAACACCGAGACCGGCGAAACCTTCATGAAGGCCTTCGACCAGGCCATCGACGGCTCAGGCGTCAAGGTCGTCGATCGGCAACCGGTGACTTCGCAGGATCCGACCGTCGAAACGCAACTGACAGCGCTCAAGGCTTCCGGCGCCGATACGCTGGTGATCATCGCCGCGCCGCAACAAGGCGGTGAAGCAATCCGCTTCCAGGCCGAGAGCGGCTGGAAGCCGCTGACGCTCGTCACCAACCTTTCCTCGGCCTACCCGATCCTGCAGGCGGTGGGGCTCGAGAACGCCAAGGGCATCATCACCTCGAATTTCCTGAAACCGATCGTTAGCCCGGAAAAAACCGGTGACGCGGGTATCGACCAGTATCTGGACGATATCGCCGCGGCCAAGGTCAACTTCGTCTTCGCCAACACCATCGGACAGGTCGGCTACGCGACCGGCGATGCTCTTGTGAAGGCGCTCGAGCACATGAAGAAGCCGACCCGGGCTGAGCTCCTCGACACCGTCTTCAACATGCAGAAGTGGGACGATCCACTGTTGCTGGACGGGATCAAGCTGAACACCAAAGCCGGCTCCGATATTTTCCCGATTGAGGCACTGCAGCTCTATCAGTTCGACGGGCAGAAGTACGTGCCTGTTGGCAAGCTTCTGGATTTCGAGGGCAAGACGGAAGAGTAACGGACGATCGACACAGGTTGCTGCCGGCTGCGAGCGTCCGCGTTTTGCGGGCGCCTTTCTCGCCAGGGCGAAGTTCGATTTGTTTGAGCGATTCGTGAGCCGACAATATCGTCGGCAGTCCTATCTGCGATCCGTTTTTGCCGGAAGTCATTCGGCAGAAGATGCTGGCGAAGGCGAATCCGGATTCCGTTGCGCGTGACGGCAGATCCAGCTTCAGGCAGTTTGCAAATGCTCTGCGTACCGGACGCAACTTCCCCATTCTAGCCAGTATGGTAGAGATTGGGGCTGGTGCAAATTCCGGTACGAACGGCAATGAACCTTCAAACCAGAGCCCGGTCCATTCTCGATAGCGAAGTCGTCTGGGACGCCCATTCCGGCTTCATGCCGGATCCTGCCGCGGACTTGAACAACCTGCGGATCTGGCGAGACGCCGGTGTCGACTATCTGTCCATCGATGTCGGGTTCGATCTGCTGCCCTGGGAAATGACGGTAACCAATCTCAGCTGCTTCCGCCACTGGATCCTGGCGCGTCCCGCCGACTACGTGCTCGTCTCGTCGGCCGACGAAATCCTCGCTGCTAAGGCGCAAGGCAAGCTGGCGGTCACCTTTGACATCGAAGGCATGAATGCCCTGGACGGCCGGATTGAGATGGTCGAGTTCTATCATGGCCTTGGCGTGCGCCAGATGCTTTTCGCCTATAACCGCAACAACCTTGCCGGCGGCGGATGCCATGACGAAGACCCGGGTCTGACCGCGTTCGGTCGGCAGGTGATCGACGAGATGAACCGCCTCGGCATGTTCGTGGATGTGAGCCACACCGGCTACCGCACCACCATGGACGTGATGGAGTACACGGACCGGCCAGTCATCTTCTCGCACTCCAATCCGAAAGCGCTCTGCGCCCACGGTCGCAACATCACGGACGAGCAGATCAAGGCCTGCGCCCGCACCGGCGGCATCGTCGGCGTCGTCGGGCTCAGCCGTTTCCTTGGCGAGGCGCGCACCGATTCCGAACGGCTGGCCGACCATGTCGAATATCTGATCGATCTCGCTGGCCCACGCCATGTTGGCATCGGCCTCGACCATGCTTTCCCGGTCGAGATCGAAGGCATCGACGACATCATCGCCAGCAATCCGCATTTCTGGCCGAAGAGGGAATATGCGGGAGAAACGACCTATTCGGCACCAGCCCAAATGAAAGAGCTGACCGAGATCCTGCTTCGTCGCGGTCAGCCGGAAGGAGCGGTCCGCGACGTCATAGGCGGCAACTTCATGCGCCTTGCCCGGGAAATCTGGAAATAGCCACCGGAGCAGCTGTCGAGCGCTCCGTGGGACCTTCTTTTGGTCAGGCGGGTTGGTCCGCGCCAAGAAGGACGCGCAGCTTCGCGACGGCCGCATCCGGACTGGTCGATACGGGGATGTTCGTCGCCGCTTTGACCGCATCCCGCGCGCGCGCCATGGAGAACTGTGCCAAGACGATCGCATCGAAATCCTTCAGCTTGGCGGCTTCAGCCGCGATCAGCCGGTTGTGGGTTTCCACGTCTCCTGCACGCACCGCCTCGATCGCGCCCGGCACGAAATAGCTCGTGATGGTGGCAGCTTGGCCCATACGGGCGGCTTCGTCCCGGAACTCCTGCTCCATTCCTTCCCTGGACGGCGGGAAAGTGTAGAGCATTGCGGTGCGGCCGCCACGGCGGATCGCCATTTGAAACATGGCCTCGTTCGGTTTCAGGACCGGAACGTCCAGCTTCGCCGCGGCCTGTTCGATCGCTTGCCCGAACGCCGAGCAGGTGAACAGCACGGCATCGCTTCCAATCGAACGGGCATAGCTGGCCAAGGCCTCGATGCGCCGGATCATGTCGCTCGTCAGGTCAGCGGTTTTGGCGCGGTCCACTGCCAGGCTGTCCTCGAGGATATTGACGGTTTCGACGCCAGGCCATCGCGTTTCGAACGCCGATCTGATCGACTCCATCGAGATGGGCGTGGCATGGATCAGGGCAATGCGAGGCTGTGACGTCATTGTGCGAGACCGAATGTTAAACGAGGCCGCCCCGAGAGCAAGCGGCGTTGGTACCAATGAATATTTCGCGGCTGCCGCCGCGAAGACCCATACGCTCTCGGCAGGGATCCGCGCCCATACATTGCGCGAGGCAAGTTGCCGCGCGCCGTGCGCTTTGGCGACGAAGTCGCCACGGCGCAGACGGTACTCCCACTTGTCGCCGGGATAGATGCTGTCATCGAGATGCATCTCGATGCCGTCCGGGTGCAAGGGACCGCGGCTGTTGAAACTGACTTCGAGATCGAGACTCTGGCGATGGGCGGGATCATCCCGCTTATCCTTTCGAGACCAGCTCACCATGGCAAGGAAGGAGGAAGGCGACCGCAGCCCAATAGGTGATGGTCCTTGCCTCGATCACGTGGCGAGACAGCCACTACAAAGCCCGTCGCCTCGAGCGCTACGAGCGTGCGACGTTTTGGCCGTGAAAACCGAGGACCGTGACTGGCCGAACCACGGTTGCGCATAATCCGGCGGAAGAGTTCCACTTCGGGTAATGTTGAAGGCCGCAGGAGGCAGGATCGGGCCTATCTTTCCCGAAACGCGCGCTGGAACGAGTCCACTAGTGGCTTGGTCAGATAGCTCAGAAACGTTCGCTCGCCGGTTGAAATGAAGGTTTCGACCGGCATGCCTGGGTAGATCTGCTCGGGCTTGACCTGCGGTGGCAGCTTGTCGGCCATCTTGAGCCGCACGGTGTAATAGGGCTGTCCAGTGCTGGGAGTGGTCAGCCGGTCCGCCGAAATGTAGAACACCTTTCCCGGCACTTTTGGTGTGGTCCGCGCGTTCAGGGCTGTGAAC
>NZ_RZSF01000090.1:0-20738 GCF_004023325.1 Mesorhizobium sp. M1A.F.Ca.ET.072.01.1.1
TATTGGCCGCGGCTTCGCCGGGCGAAACAAGTTTCATGGTCACTGGCTTTCCCCTGATGGCGTCGCGGTCACGGACCAAACGTCGCCTGAGTGGAAGCGTTCTATGTCGAGATGCTCGACGTGCTCGGCCGCCGCGCCATTCCCTGCGACGTAACCTCGCCCTGGTCGGCCGAGCTCGTCCAGTCCGACGAGTACCAGCGTGGCCTGCAACGGGAGCATCTGGTGATCCTCAACGCGATTTCGGCGGGCGACGCCGAAGCCGCGCGCGAGGCGATGCGGGCACATCTCACCTCGAGCCAGCAGCGCTACCGCGAGCGCCTGCAGGCGCGGCAGGCCTATTACGCAAAGTCCGTGGCGGCTGCGTCGACCGGATAATCATTCGAGCAAGGTAGAGATGGACCAGGCACACACCGGCGCTTTCATCTGGGCCATGGCTGGCGACAATGTCGATTATACCGACGTCGACCAGCTGACGATGGACCAGCTCAAGTGAGCGATCTTTTCGCCTTCAGCCTTGCGGGAAAACGCATCCTCGTCACCGGCGCCAACACCGGCATCGGCCAAGGCATTGCAGTGTCGGTCGCGCGCGCCGGCGGCGCCGTCATCGGCGTCGGCCGCTCGGCGATGGATGAAACCGTGGAGAAGATCGCGGCCATTGGTGGCCAGTTCGAAACCGTGGCCGCCGATCTCGGCGATCCTGCCGCGGCTGCCGTCATGCTCGACCGGATATGGGACGAGAAGGGACCGCTCGACGGCTTGGTCAACAATGCCGGCATCATACGACGCGCCGACGCGGTCGATCTGACCGAAGCCGACTGGGACGAGGTGATGGACATCAATTTGAAGACGGTCTTCCGGCTTTGCCAGAGTTTTGCCAGACGCGTGCTGGCCGAGCCCGGGCGGCGCGGCAAGATCGTCAACATAGGCTCGGTGCTGAGCTTCCAGGGCGGCATCCGCGTCGCCTCCTACACCGCTTCGAAACATGGTGTGCTTGGCCTCACGAGGCTGCTCGCCTGCGAATGGGCGGCGAAAGGCATAAACGTCAACGGCATCGCGCCGGGCTATATCGAAACCAACAACACCGAAGCCTTGCGCGCCGACCCCGACCGCAGCGCCGCCATCCTCGGACGCATTCCCGCGGGGCGCTGGGGCCGGCCGGGCGACATCGGCGACGCGGCCGTTTTCCTGCTCGCGCCCGCGTCGGACTACATGCATGGCGCGGTGATGCCGGTGGACGGCGGCTGGCTGGCGCGGTGACCATTCTGCCAATTTCGAACGGAAGCTAAGCGATGACGCCTCTCTTTTCACATGCCGGCGAAAAAGCCTGGGAGCCGACGCCCGACGGCAACAGACGGCGCGTGCTGGTGCACACGGCCGAACTGATGATGGTCGAATTCGCCTTCAACAAGGGCGGCCTCGGCGCGCTGCATTCGCATCCGCACGTCCAGGCAAGCTATGTCGCCGAAGGCCGCTTCGAAGTCACCATCGACGACAAGTCAGAGATCCTGGCAGCGGGAAGCAGCTTCATCGTGCCGTCCAACCTGGTGCACGGCGTCAGGGCGCTGGAAGCGGGGCGGCTGGTCGACAGTTTTGCGCCTTATCGGGCCGACTTCCTATAGCGATATTCCTGTTGCCAAAGAAAAACCCGGCGCGAAGCCGGCGCCGTGAGGCGCGAGTTTATTGCCTGGGCGCTCGTGGCGCCGCCGCGGTACTCAAACATTGCCGCAGGACGACAACGGTGCCGCAACATGGTGAAGATAGGTTTAACGAAGAGGACTGGCACTCTGCCGGCATATCGGCCAAAGAGACGGCGCGCCGCAGCTTTGGCAACGGATGAACTAAGCCGGCGGGAGCGGAAGTCGGAAATGGACGTCGCACGAAAATCAGAAGCCTTTTTGCGCAAGGCCATCAGGCGGCCGATCAGAGAGGTTCGGCGCTTGGCGCTGGATGTGAAGCGGCTGTGGCGGCTTTGGTTTGCTGGACGCTCGGCGCCTTACAAGAAGATATTCATTGCCGGCTGCGCGCGCAGCGGAACGACGCTGACCCAGCGCCTGATGGGGTGTTTCGAGGACACCTTCGTCCATCGAGCCGAAGCGAAATACACCCAGCTGGATATGTTGGACCGCTCCGAAACCAACCTTGTCGTCAAGCGCACGGATCGGGGTCATATGCATCTGGCGAAATTGCCCGCCGCCATTGGCCTGATCTATTGCGTTCGCCATCCTTTCGACGTGCTCACCAGCTCGCATCCGGAAAGCAGGGCGGAGCGCCGATACCATGTCACCTCCGAACGCTGGCTGGCCGAGTACGAGGCCTTGCTGCGGCTGAGAAAGGCGCAGCCGGAGCGCGCGATCGTCTATGTCCGTTACGAGGACATGATCGCTCGGCCGGACGAGGTCCAGGAGAGGATCGCGCGAGCATTCGACCTCAGGCCGCGTATCCGCTTCAGCGAGGATGCCGGTAACCCGATACGGGCAACATCGCTCAAGAAGTGGGAACGGAACGAGGAATACCTTGCCTATCTCAAAGCCCTGCCCCCCGCCTTCCTCGCCCGGCTGAGAGGGTTCTGTGACGAGTTCGGCTATGACATGCCGGAGTGGGCAAACGCATGACGTCGATGCTCGGTCTTTCAGCCGAACGGCGCGGACCTTTGATTACGCCCGATATGCTGCCGGGCGATGAGGGAGCCAGCATAAACGGCCCATCGCTGGTGAGGATGCCGGCCTGGGCGACCGGCCGGCTCGGAACGTATCACCTCTATTTCGCGCATCACAACGGCACCTACATCCGTCTAGCCTATTCAGATACGCTGCAAGGCCCTTGGCGGGTTCACCCGGGCGGCGTGCTTTCGCTTGGCGAGTGTCCTTTTCTGAGGGATCACATCGCCTCTCCCGACGTGCATGTCGACGAGCAGACCCGACGCATCGTCATGTATTTTCACGGCCCTGAGCGACATGGCCGCGAGCAGACGACCTTTGCGGCGACATCGGTCGACGGCCTTTACTTCAACCCCAGTCCCCAGGCGCTAGGGCCGTTCTATGCGCGGATATTTCGGCACGACGGCTGGTGGTATGGGCTTTTCGGCACCGGCAGCATCAGGCTTCGCCGTTCGATCGATGGTCTTTCCGGTTTCGAGGAAGGGCCGGTCGTGCTGCCGGGCTCGGGCCGGGTCCGGCCACGGCATGTGGCAGTGCAGAAGAACGGGGATTTGCTGATTGTCTATTATACGCGCAAGGGCGACGCGCCGGAGCGCGTGATTTACGGCAGCATCGACCTTTCCAAGGAGTGGCTGCGCTGGGTCGTGCGCGGCAGGACCGAATTCCTGAGACCCGGCACCGACTACGAGGGCGCCGGCCTACCGGTTCGCCGCAGCAAGGCGGGCGTGGCAAGAAGCAAGGAGAACGGGCTGCGCGATCCGGCCATTTTCGAGGAGGATGGCCGGACCTGGCTGCTCTATGCCATTGCGGGCGAGAGCGGCATCGCGCTGGCCGAAATCCGACCGGGGGAACTCCGGGCTGCCGGGCTGCGAAAATCGATTGCGGATCTATGGAGCCGGCTTGAAGTCTAACGCGCCCTGCCTTTGCTAACCTCGGCTCAGTGGACACTGCCGACCGCCTTGCCCTGCCATCTCAGTATCGCCGGGTTGCGGCGCAGGAAGGAGCCGACACCTCCGGCAGAGACGGCGGCGCCGGCAGGCAAAAACGGCGGACAGCACGGGTGGCGATGGCGTTCCCGCGATCCGCGCCTTAAGAACGTGACCTCAGCCGAAACCGGGAATCACTCTCAATGCAAAACGCGATGGCGGAGCGGGAATCGGTGGCGGGCATTGCGGCGGAGGGGCGCGATCCGAAGCGGCGCGTGCTGAAGGACGTGTTCGGCTTCGACGATTTTCGACCCGGTCAGGCCGACGTGATAGAGGCGCTGCTGTGCGGCCGCCACGTGCTGGCGGTCATGCCGACCGGCGCCGGCAAGTCGCTCTGCTACCAGGTTCCGGCGCTGGTCCTTGGCGGGCTCGCCATCGTCGTCTCGCCGCTGGTGGCGCTGATGCAGGACCAGGTCGCAGCGCTGCGGCTCGCCGGCGTCGCCGCCGATACGATCAACTCCTCGCTGGATCGCGATGCCAATGTCGCGGCGTGGCGCCGCGTCGCCTCGGGCCAGACGCATCTGCTCTATCTGGCGCCGGAGCGGCTGATGACCGAGCGGATGCTCGACGCGCTGGCCAGGCTCGACATCCGGCTGATCGCCGTCGACGAGGCGCATTGCATCTCGCAATGGGGACCAGCCTTTCGGCGCGAATATGAGGACCTTGCTCGGCTGCGCGACCTCTTTCCGAAAGTGCCGATCATCGCGCTGACCGCGACCGCGGACGAAACGACGCGCACCGACATTTCGGCGCGGCTGTTTGCCGACCGTGTCGACACGCTGGTGCTGGGCTTCGACCGGCCGAACATCAAGCTTGCCATCGAGCCGAAGCAGGACAGCAAACGCCAGCTGTTGCGTTTCGTCGAACGCCATGCGGGGCAGAGCGGCATCGTCTATTGCCTGTCGCGCAGGAAGACAGAGGAGATGGCGGCCTTCCTCGAAAAGAACGGCGTCACCGCGCTCGCTTACCATGCCGGCATGAGCAAGGAGGCGCGGGACGCGAACCAAAACGCTTTCATGACGCTGTCCGGCGTGGTCATGGTGGCGACCATCGCCTTCGGCATGGGCATCGACAAGCCGGACGTCGCCTATGTCTTCCACACCGACCTGCCGGCTAGCCTCGAGGCCTATTACCAGGAGATCGGCCGTGCCGGCCGCGACGGGCGGCCGGCCGAGGCGCATATGCTCTACGGCCTCGGCGACATTCGCACGCGCCGCCTGTTCATCGACGACGAGGATGCCTCGCCGGAGCACAAGCGGCGCTCACATGGCCGACTGGACACGCTGATCGGCTATTGCGAGACGGCGCAATGCCGGCGCCAGGTCCTGCTTGGCTATTTCGGCGAAGGCGCCTCGCCTTGCGGCAATTGCGACAACTGCCTCAACCAGGCGCCGCGCGCGGACGGCGGCACCGAGGCGCGCATCATTCTTTCGGCCGTCGCGCAAACCGGCGAGCGGTTCGGGGCCTCCCATATCGTCGACATCCTGCTCGGCCACGAGACCGAGAAAGTGCTGGCCCGAGGTCAGCAAAGGCTTGCCAGCTTCGGCACCGGCGCGGCGCACAAGCGACCCGCGTGGCTGTCGCTGATCCGCCAGCTTGTGGCGGGCGGGGACCTGGTGCCGGACCCGGACGGCTATGGCGGCCTTGCCATTTCCGAGCGCGGCCGCGCGCTCGGCCGCGGCGAGATCGCCTTCGAGTATCGCGTCGAGACGCGGCACCGTTCCCTACGCGACAAGGCGCGTTCGGCCCAGGCCGCGGCGGACGCCGAAGACCTGGACGCCGCGCTGCTCGCCACGCTCAAGGCGCTGCGGCTGCGCCTGGCGAAGGAACGCCAGTTCCCGGCCTATGTCGTTTTCTCCGACCGCACGCTGATCGACATGGCCGAGCGCTGCCCGCGCGACCTCGCTGCCTTCGCCGCGGTGAACGGCGTCGGCGAAGCCAAGCTCAAGGAATTCGGCGAGGTCTTCTTGAGCGCGATTGCGGAGCATCAATCCGGCGGATCAGGTTGAGGCAAAATCGGCCGGCGCATCACGCTCGTCCGGCCCAACCTACAAACCGGATCACGCATTCAAACGATGATTGCCCGCAGCCGACGCGCAACGCCCGCTCTCAAGTTGCGCCCTGGATGGCCCCGATCATGGTTCTCACAGCGTCCAAGGGCTGCAAGCCGGCCTCGCGCACCAGCGTGCGCCAGCTGAAGAAGCTCAGCGCCAGCTGAAGCATCGCGCGCTGCCTGCCGTCGAGGCCTTGGCCGAGCACGTCCCGGCAGGCCGCGGCGGCAAGCGCGTGCGCTTCATCGATACACCCGATACGCCGCACGCTGAAATGTGAACGGCGCCGAGCGTGGTTCCACGCCGTTCCTGTGGAAACATTCCTGTTGCAATCTTCGAGGCAAACAGTTCGAATAAAGTCTTTCCGGGGGAACAAGAATTGTGAACAAGGGTGTGGTACGGCTTATTCCAAAGCCGAGGGCCTCAATATTCATCTGTGGTTGCGGTCATACCGGGTCGACCTTGCTCGCCCGGATATTGGCTGCGCATCCGGATGTCTTCAGTGTCCCGCGGGAGACAAGCGCTTTTGTCTCGGACAAAGGCGCCAGATGGACCAAGCTAAGCTTGCTTTTGCTTGAGGCGGCCATTTCGCGCCGGAGCGTCTGGGTCGAAAAAACCCCCGGGCATATTCATTACACCCGTCAGATACGCGAGACGATCCCGGATGCCCGTTTCATCGTGGTGACGCGCGATGGCCGTGATGTCGTGGCATCGCTCGGGCAGCGCTACGAGGGCGATTTCGACAGAGCTTTCCAAAGGTGGGTCGCCGACAGCAGGGCCTCGATGCTCTGCATCGAGAGGGGCGGGGCCATGTTGTGGCGCTACGAGGACTTTGTCGAGTCGCCTGCGCTCTCCATCGAACGGCTATGCCGCTTCATGGGTGTGGCCTTCGATACTGCCATCCTGGACTATCACCGGCATCCGGTCGTCTGGGGAAGGGCAAGAAGAGTTCGCACGGCGCATTCGGCTCGCCGTTCGGCGCAGGTCAACCAACCGATCACCGACTACAGGGGCGGCTGGCGATCGAAGCTGCCTGCGGAATTCGCCTCGCGTTTCGAGGCAGGTGAGGCCCAGGAGCTGATGACCTTTTTCGGATATTGCTGAGGGCGACTGTCGCGCTCTTTCGGCAAGGCTTCGGAGGCTATCTCGCTCGCTCTTTAAGGGATTTGAGGCTTGTCCCGCGAAAGCGCGCAGCTCGAAGCAGGATGGCGGAGAGGGAGGGATTCGGTTTCACGCCTATCCTGCTGAAAATGCTAATCTTTTCGCGCTTTTTGTTACGCAGTTTGTTACACTGCTACAACTGCGATTTACAATCGCTCTTTTGAGCTCGCCTGCCCAATCCATCTTATCTGTCGAAACCGACGCAATGGCGCGGCGGTGGATTGGGTCACTCTGTCATAGTATCCGCGCTTCATTAAGTTGACGATGCCGTTTAGACTCGGAGCTGATCCTTTCCGGTCGATCACCAGGATTTGGCGCGCGACCCGGCACCGGCGGTTCGTCTTTGTACGTTTGTGTCATCCAGGCCGGATCAACTCGGCCATCAGGCTTCTCACGACTTATGCATGCGTTTCCCACTTTTATTAGCATTCGGTGCGAACCCGCACCCTGCACCAAACCTGCGACGCCTAAGCTATCGTCCTCGACTTGAGCGTTCCCTGCTTCTCGTGGAAGACGCTAAATTCGCTCGTGCGTTATTGCCGGCCAGCAAAGGCTGCGGGTCGGCGGTGAGGGTGTCGAGGAGCGGCGGCCGTTCCCTTTCACTCAATAGTGCCGCCGGCGCCTGGATGGTTTCCACGACGCCGCCCCCGCAATCGTAGCCGTTGTGATGATCATCGTGCATGCGCTGAGCTGTTGGGGACATGCTGATGGCGGTGCCGGAAGCACCGGAGACATGTGATATCTCGGCAGCGGGCAGAGCGGCTTCTCTGTCGCTGCACAGGAAAGCGTAGAGTTCCTTCACGCAAATGCGGGCGTCCTTCTTGTCTTTTTGAAAGGGCGGGACGAGGGGCAACCTGATATCGGCCTTTTGGTAGAACGGACTGCGCTCTTCGTACAGCTGGTCAACCTTCTGCTCGATGTCGGCGCCTTGCAGCAGCGGCCGGCTGGTGTCCCTCTCGAGGCGCCTGCGGAGCTCTTTCAGCTCGGGTGTCGAGCCAGATCGACCTCGCCTTATTAAGAATCAGGGCTTGATTGGACTCCTTGCCAAAGCAGCCGCCGCCGGTTGCGATGACGATGGGGCCTCTCTCCAGCTGCTTGGCGAGCTCTTTGGTCTCCAGGTCCCTGAAGTGCGCCTCGCCACGGCCAGGGTCGGCGAACATCTCCATCAGATTGCCGTGATCGGCGACGATATGCTTATCGATGTCGACAAACTCCACCCCCAACTCCTTGGCAAGCTGGGCGCCGATGGTCGACTTGCCGCTCGCCGGCATGCCGACGAGCACGACCGGCCGCGTACCGAGGGCCGCGAGGATCTCGCCGGCTTGCGGCGAGCGAGCGACCGCAATCTGTTGTCTTGCGACGATGGGCGACCTGGAGGTCCCTGCCGCCCTCGACCTGCTTTCTCCTGACGAGTCCCAGTGTAATATCTCCCAGGCACCACGGGGAATGGGGACTAGCTGTGAGCTCTGCGCGCGGTGCGCGAGCTCGGCCCGATAACTGGCCGGCGTAGGGAACTCGACCTCGAAGCGATAGTTCTGCGCGGTTCTGAACGCCGTGTGAACGCCGCGTAACCGCGGCCTGTCCATCCTGATGACCCAGTTGGTGGTCTCGACCTCGCTGCAGTCCCGCTCCTCGAAGGCCAGTGCCGCCTTCCTGAAGGCGCGCGTAAAAGCCTCGTCCGGGATCTCGAAGACATGGCGCACGGCATTGGTGACCAGTTGGGCCTCCGGCGCCGTGCTCACGCTCTGGCCGGTCAACTCGTCGGCTATCCAGACCTGCCCGCCCGACCGTTGGTCAAGATGCGGCACCTTCACCTCGATGCCGTCCTGCCGCAAAAGCTCGGCAACCGCATGCACAATTTTTGGTAATCGCGCTTTCTTGCGCTTCGGCGGGGGCGGCTTCGAGCCTGGCCCGCTCAAGGGCCTGTTCGCTGCTCAGCGTTATCGTGCTGGCGCGGTCGTCTTCGGCCGAGATTGCTAAGGCGCTGAGCAGAATGCGCTTTTCGACGGCGAGTCTGATCGAGGCCTCCATGACCGATGCCGCCAGCGTGGGGTTGTCCTTCAGATCCGCCAGGCTGCCATCGACGTCGAACCGGCCCTGGTGGAGCTTTGCCGCCTGCGCCTTGACATATGGCGCCGACTTGAAGCCCGGCCTCTGCTCCAAGAGCCGCTGCAATTCGGTGGTTTTTTGCATGAACACCCGCGCACCGGTATCGGACTTGTAGGCGTCAGTGCCGACCTTGATGCCGACGCTCAACAGATTGATGGCGCTTTCATGCAGCTTGACTTCCGACTGCTCATGAGCCGGCTCGCTATTGAGCTGCAGGTTCCAGTCCTGGAGCTCGGCCACTAACAACGCGGCCAGTTCGCAGGCCACCGGATGCCTGGCGGCCTTGCTGTCTTCCCTCGCCCTGGCGATGAGCTCATGGAGGGCCTGGCCATCCGGCCGATCTTCCTGCAACAGTGCGCGGATGTCGGCCTTGAGCTCATTATGAATGCCCTCGTAGGTGCCGAAGATGGCACGCTCGGCAAACCAGCGTTGCGCCTCCAGCGGCTGCGCCAGCACGTTGCGCTGCAGGCAGCTGTAGGTCTCCAGCACCAGCCCGGTGGCCGACAGGATCTGCTTGGACCGGGTGAACTGGTAGCCGCTTTTCTCAATGGCCGGCGTGTGCGACTTCGGCGGCTTCATCGAGGCGATGCCGCGCGCCTGCAGCTGCGCGTCGAACTGGCGCACATGCTCGTAAAGGCGAGGCTGGTCGCCAATGATGACGACGGTGTCGCCATCAAAATCGCCGTCGAGCATTTTTTGTTCGACGCTTGGAACCGCAACCAAAGAGCCGGGCGCGAACACCTCCGTCGCCTGCAGGATGCCGACGCACTCGAGCGCGGTGTCGGCCTTGACCCGGTCCTTTTCCTCCAGCCAGTACGAATGGCACTTTACGTCCTCGGCAGACATCACGACCCCGCGCTCGGCGAAGTCCGCCGGCCACATTTCGTCGGGCACAACGATCAAGATGCCTTTGGCAAAGAAGGTCGGATCGTCGGCGGCAAGCCCAGCCCCCGACCTGTGCGCGAAGTTGAAGCTATATTGGAAGGCCACGCACCGATCCAGGAACGCCGCGGTCCGGTCGCCATCGCGCGCCGACCTGACCCGGTCGGCGGCGAACGGGCGCAGGTTGGGCTTGTCATAGGGGGAGCGTCCGACAAGCACGCCAGCGTCACGGGTCAAGGTCTTGCTCTTGCCCGTCGGCACATGCAGGCATTCGTCGCTGGACGGCACGGCGATAGCGCTCGAACCCTCGATATGCCCGCCCGTGACCGTCCGGAACAGCTCCTCGGCGGTGAGGCTTTGATGGGTTTCGAGCCAAGCCTGAGCCTTCTCGCGGGTCTCCTGTGCTACCTCGACGCTACGCGGATAATGTTGCAGCGCCGAGGGCGGTACCGCCGATTGCCTTTTATCGGCATAGGCAGGCATCCGCTCGGGAGCGTCGTGGCGAGCCCGGGCAATGGACGGCATGCGCTCGGCCAGTGAGGCCCTAATGAAGCCGCAGCCGTCATGCGGCCGCAAGGCGATCTCGCCGTCTCGCCCCTCGAACCGGAAGGGATGCACTGCGCCTGCGGGATGGTCGGGCAGAAGGGACAGCTTGAAGCACCCTTCCAGCGCATAATCATGGGGGCCAATGTCGGGGATGCCCGGCGGCGCGGCAAATCCGCGGCGCTGGGTATAGTAATAGGCTTCCTTGAACGGCGCCCAGGCCCGCGACAGCTGCTCAAAGGCCGTACCCGGAGCCGTCTCGGCATAGGGGATCGCCAAAAGCTTGCCGCTTGGGGCCTCTGCGGCCGTGAAAGGCAGGTGAGAGGCAAGCTGGTTCAGGCTCTTTTGCGGCGGCTTCAGTTTGCTGCCGCCGAACAGGTCCATGCGGTAGGGCACGCCCTCCACGGTGAACGTGCGTGTCAGCATGGCTCCAGTCGGAGTTCCCTTTAGCTGCACCGCCACCACCTTCACCGCGCCCGAGGTCAAGCGGTGGAAAATGGAATAGCGCAACTCGGCTTCGCTGGCCAGCGGCCGGCCTTGCATGTCGACCACCGGCAGCCGCATCAGTCCGGCATCGCCTTGCGGCGGTCTCGGCTCGTGGTCCATGGCCTGAAGGACCCGATGGACATCGAAGCTGGAGGCTGCATGCTGGGCCTGGATCATCGATGCGTTCTGCGCCATGAAGGTGTCGAGCGCTTCGAGCGGCTCCTTCGCCTCGATCTCGGCGATCACGCTCGAGTTCGCGCACCGCCTCGGCGCGCGCCGCGGCGCTCCTTCCTCGGCTGATGAACACTGCCGATCATAGATTCGACTGCCAGCCTCAAAGCCCCATCGTCGTGCATAATATGGGCTGGCCTCGCTACATTCGAAGGGGATCGAAGGCCGATCCCACGGTGCGGTGAAAGAAGCTGCAAGCGGCTTCCAAGACTAGGTGCGAGCACCTCGATCTCATTGTAGGCCCGTCATCGGATCATATGGAAATCGGTGAGCTTCATCCGCCGGCCTTTTACAACGTGGTTTGGTCGATCCTCTAGGGGATTACGCAGTCTTAAGCCAGCATTAATACCTTAGACGCGACACTAGGAATACTTTTACTATTCGCTAAAGCTCGATGCTATTTGACGAGGACTGGTCTTGCGTTTGCAGTTTTCTAGATGAGAGGGCTAAAGGACATTAGCGTCGGGACCAAGCTCTCGTTGGGCTTTGGGCTGGCGCTGCTGTGCGTCGTGGCCGTGGGAGTATTTGGGGTCGCGCAACTGCGATCACTCAACAAGGTCACGAGCGAGATCACCAGCGTTTGGTTGCCCCAGGTCCAGATCGTCGGCGAGATGAAGCGCAACCTCGCGGAACACCAGCTCTATGCGACGTTGCGCGTGCGCACTGCCGAGGCTGCGCAGATAGCCGGCATTGAGAAGGAGATGGCGAGGGAAAGCGACGAAATACTGCAAGGTCGGCGCGCCTATCGCCGGAGTGCCGGATCGCTGGCCGAGCAGCAGCTGTTCGACCAGTTCGTCAACCTATGGACGGCCTACGAAGATTCCCTGACATCGATTTTCCCGCTCCTCGAAACAGGAGGGCGAACAATGGCTGTCAAGGAGTTCGAGACGGTATCGCTCCCGACCGTTGCCGCCGCCACGCAGCGATTGGACGACCTGCTGGCCCTCACCAACGAGCGCAGCACGGCCGCGGCGGTGATGGCGGACAGGACCTACACCGTTGCGCAAAGATTGACTTGGCTGGCAGTTCTTTTTGCCGCCGGGTGTCTTGGTGGGCTTGTCGCCTGGATACGCCACAATGTCAGCAAGCCGATCCTCGCCGTGACCGAGGCGATGCGTTGCTTGGCGCAGGGCGAGCGCCGTTCGAGTCTCATTGCGCTGAAAAGGGATCGGCAGGACGAGGTTGGAGTGCTGTTCTCGGCCTTTGCCGGCTACCGGGCCAGCCTGGAGCGCAGCGATGCCTTGGCCCGAGAAGCCGAGCTGGAGCGGCAGCAATTGGCCGCGGCCGCCGCCAATATGCCCGTAGGGCTTTGCATGTTCGATGCGGAGAGGCGGCTGGTTCTGTGCAACCAAAGCTACGCCGATCTCTACCATGTGCCGGAGCCCCTGACTCGTCCCGGCACGCCGTGGATCGATTTGATGCGGTTCCGGATCGCGGCGGGCCTCTATGCCGGCCATGACCCGGAAAAGTATGTGCAGCAGCTGACGGAGACCATCGATCGCGCAGAGCGGACGGTGAGCCTGGTGGAACTCAGGGACGGACGCACCATCGACCTCATCCATCAGCCACTGCCGGGCGGCGGGTGGCTTGCCACTCACCATGACGTGACCGACTTGCGGCGGAGCGAAGCCAAGATTTCATACATGGCGCGCCACGACGGACTTACCGAGCTTCCAAATCGCATATTGTTCCGCGAACGCGCCGAGGAGGCTTTGGTCGAGATGCGGCGTGATGGTAGCAAGATTGCTTTCCACTGCCTCGATCTCGATCATTTCAAGATGGTCAACGACACGCTGGGGCACCCGGTTGGCGACGCCTTGCTGAAGGAGGTCGCCGCCAGACTGAAACAGGTGGCCCGTGAAGGCGACACCGTGGCAAGGCTCGGCGGCGATGAGTTCGTGATCATTCAAACCGCGGTTGATCAGCCGGTCGAGGCGACAGCTCTTGCCCAACGGGTCATTGATGGGCTGAGCGCACCTTATGTCGTCGATGGCCACGGGGTTATGATCAGCGCCAGCATCGGCATCTCGATCGCGCCGGACGATGGCATTGACGCCGACCAACTTCTCAAGACCGGCGACATGGCGCTCTACCGGGCGAAGGCGGAAGGCCGCGGAACCTACAGGTTCTTCGAACCGGAAATGGATGCGCGCATGCAGGCGCGGCGGTTTCTCGAACTCGACCTGCGCGAAGCGGTGGTGCGGCAGCAGTTCGAAATCTACTACCAACCGCTCCTCAATCTCGACCGCGGCGAGGTCAGCTGCTTCGAGGCGCTGCTGCGCTGGCATCACCCGACGCGCGGCATCGTATCCCCGGGAGAATTCATCCCGCTGGCCGAGGACATCGGCCTCATCGTCCCGATCGGTGAATGGGTTATCAAGCAAGCCTGTCTCGACGCGGCAAGCTGGCCCGGTAGCATCAAGGTCGCCGTCAATCTGTGCCCGGCGCAATTTCGCAACGCGCGCTTGCTCTCCACCATCGTCGAGGCATTGGATATCTCGGGACTGCCCCCCAGCCGGCTTGAGCTTGAGATCACCGAGACAGTGCTGCTGGCCAACAGCCAGGCGACTCTCTCGATGCTGCAACATATCCACATGCTCGGCGTTCATATCGCGATGGACGACTTCGGAACCGGATATTCGAGCTTGAGCTATCTGCGCTCGTTCCCATTCGACAAGATCAAGATCGATCAATCCTTCATCACGGACGCCGGAGATATCGACAGTTCCGTCGCCATCATTCGAGCGGTCACGAGCCTCGGCAACAGCCTCGGGATGCAGACCACCGCCGAGGGCGTCGAGACCGTGGAGCAGCTGGAACGGGTCCGAAGAGAAGGCTGCACCGAGGCGCAGGGCTTCCTGCTCAGCCGCCCGCTGCCCGCGCGGGACATCCCCGCGATGCTGGAGCGGACCCGCGCCGTGGTGGCGGGCGAGATCATTGAGACCGAACCCGAAACGTCAGGCGAGCGAGACACGGACAAGCCGGGCAGGCGTCGCAGTAGGGCGTCTGTCCCCGCCTAACCGGGATGCAAGCGAAAAACAGTGCCAACGAACATGAGTTTGCCGGCCTAGTTCAGGCCGCCACTCGGATCATGTCGATAGCGGGTGTGTAGGTCGGCGCGGCTCGAAATTAGGTGTGCTGAGCGCCGGTCAAAGTGGGATTAGCTTGTCATATCGATTATGGGATCCAGGTTGAACCCGACTTGCAGGACTCTGCTCGTAACCGAGCAGATCAACCTCACATTCGGTCGCTGCTCTTCACGGCTGCACCAACATCCCGCCTACGGCCGCTGGGCTCGGGCGACGAGACCATTCTGAGTGAGCGGCGTTTTATATACCCGTTCGGTCGTCAGTACCTTGCGTTCACGACAGATACGCCGGCGATCCTCCTGCTCCGGTGTTGGCTCTTTGACCATTGCACATATGCGCGGTTCGCCTCGCTTGAAGGCAAGGAGAGACGAGCGTTTCACCATCGATCTTATCGGTTTTGGCTCGGCGACTGCGACGAGACACTGCGATAGAAGCGGGATCAACGACGTAGCTCTCGATCCCCGCCTTGCTCAGAACCCGATGGATCCAGGAGCCATCGAGCCCGGCTTCCTGGATAGCGACGACGGGGAAGTCTGGCCCCATGCGTGCTCTTGCCTTCTCTCGCACGCTATCGAAGCGACGGAACAAGGCGGATAAATCACCACTGGGGACACTGTGTTTCGACAACTTCTCGCCGCCACCTGGCGACAACGACGAGATCAGCCAGGTTGAACGGCTGAGCTCCAGCGATACGAAGATTGCGCCCAGACCAGTCCGGATAGCAGTCAGAGTTTCGGATCGGTCGGCCACTACATGCATGGTGTTCCTCCGCGGGGTGTTTGTTAGCAGCGTCACTCTGCCAGAGCACGCGCCGCTATCCATCCGTCGCCATGGGATCTGGTGATTGTTCATGTCGCCGATTCCCGCGAAGGAACGCCACCATGACCAAGATTGAAAGTAAGACCGCCAGCGCTGCCGTCAAAGACATTCTGCTTTCAGACCCGGACGGACTTCACGAAATGATCCGTGCGGTGATGCAGGAGGTGCTCGAGGCCGAGATGGACGACGGTGGAGGAGACCATCGAGCGCACGCTGACCTTCTTTTGCCTGCCGCGCCAGCATCACAAGCATCTCAAGAGCACCAACATGCTTGAACGGCTCAATGAGGAAATCCGCCGGCGCACCTATGTCGTGCGCATCTTCCCCAACGCCGAAAGCTGCCTGCGCCTCGTCAGGGCGCCGGCTGTCGAAACCAACGAAAACTGGATGGAGGCCCTACATCAACATTGACGACCTGCGCGAGCACAAGAAGCTCGCTCTACGCCAAGCCGCATGACCAGCATCGTGGCCGCCCCATTTTGCAGAACTTGACGCACACAACCGCCACTTCGAGTTTACCGACCGCACCGAGTCATCCACGCAAAGACCTGCGCAGCGTCAGCTTCAGAGCTTGGTCCCACCGGCTGAACGCCAAAAAAGCGGATCTTGGCCATCGGAAGCGCCCTCAACCGACTGAGAGGTTTCGGCTTATGCGATGCGACTGGCAGTCCTGCGCTCCGGGGACAAGGCCGTGGCGGCAGAAGATCCCCTGGACATCAGGCGATGTCCGGAAGGCAGCATCGTAGTAACGGTTTTTACGCCGCTCGCGGCACGCGCGAGGTGAACGTCGCCCGGGTGACCGACACGCTGGTGCCGTCAATATCGCTGATAATCTCCACCCTGGCCTCCAGTTGTTTCACCAGTGCTTCGACGATGGCTGTTCCAAGTCCGGTAGCCGGTACGTCGTTGGCGATCTTGCCGACGCCATTGTCCGAAACCGTCAGTTTCCAGTCACTGCCCGCGGTCTCGTAGCTCACCTGGATGCGAGCGCCGGTTCTCTTCTTGGGGAAAGCATATTTGATGGCGTTGAGCACGAGTTCGGTGACAATTAGTCCCAGACTGACTGCCCTTTGCGAATCTATCCTGCCGCCTTCGGCCATTACGGTGACCGTGATCGGCTGGGCTTCGCCGACCATCGACGAGGCGAGGCTGCTGCACAATTTCGGTAGGTAAGAGCCGACATCGATCTCGTCGACGCCGGCGGAGGTGTGGAGATGGCGTTGCACCTCGGCCACGGACAGAACGCGCTGATGGGCGTCCTTGAGATGCTGGCGCGTCTCTTCCGACGTCACCGAGCGTGCCTTCAGCAACAGGATCGAGGCAATGATCTGCAGGCTGTTGGCAACCCGATGCTCCATCTCGCGCAGCAGGACGTCTTTCTGCCGAAGCAGGTCTTCGGTGCGACCGAGCAGTTCTTCCTTCTCCCGCTCGATGATACGACGGGCCGTTATGTCATTGAAGGCGAGAAGGATGGTGATGGCCGAACTATGGTCGTAAAGCACCTTGCGGGCATTGAGCAGCATGGTGCGACGGCCGATCCGCGTTCCTGAGCCATGCTTGCCTCCCTCTATCCCTTGATCTGGATCTTCTTCGGCCGATCCGCCTCCGGCCGGTGCAACTCGACTTCGAGCAGCCCGTTGGCGAAACGCGCCTCGACCCGTTCCGGGTCGACGCGGAATGGCAATTGCACTGTCCGGGAGAAGGTCCCATAGGCGCGCTCACGGCGGTGCCAGACGGATTTCTCGTCCTCCGTTCGAGGCTCGCGCGTTCCCTTCAATGTCAGAATGTTCTCGCGCACCGTGAGGCCGATTTCGTCAGGTGATATCCCCGGCAGTTCCGCGGCCACCGCCACGCTGTCCTCGCCAGTCCAAAGATTGATCGGCGGAAACTCCTGAGCGGCGCTGGCGGTCAGCCCGGCCAAACGCTGGTTTACTTCCTGTTGCATGCGCCGCATTTCCACAAACGGATCGAACCCGATGCGGCCGAAATCCGACAAAAGCATGTACATCCTCCTATGATTCACGACCTTGCATGATTGCCACGCGCGACACGTGCGTGCGCACCGGAAGCGGAATCGATCGATGGCAACAGGAGGGGCGATCAGCACAGAGACCGAGCGGCCCGATCGCGCAACCTCGCAGAATGCGAGAAAGAGGGGTTCGGGCAGACGCCGGAACACATCCTCCTTGCGAAGCGACATGAACCGAACTCGATCCACCGTAGGGCCGGACCGTCATTCCCGTGCCAGGACCCGATAGCGGCATCCGGCTTTATCATTAGGTGGCCCCAAATGGCCTTTCACGAGGTGATCTTTGACATTCCACCAGTCACCTCTTCGGCAACAGCGGGGTCCCTTCGAATCCGTAGCCACGTTGCCTCTAGTCGCTGATTTGGCTTCCCTTTGCGCAACTGTCGGGATCGACGAAGCGTCCCGAATTGCACCGCGGTTCGATCAACTGATCGCAGGCGACGCGCCGCATCGTCATGGTAGCTGACGAATGAATCGGCATGACACGTCGCAGTGACCGAGACATCAAGCCAGCACCTATGTCGGCTTGCCGCAAGTCAAAAGAATCCAGCCCTGCGTGCCGCGTTCGCTGACCTTCGCCAGTGACGCCATTTGCATTTCGGCCGGACAGATGGGCACAGACATGTGCAATTCCCGCATCGCCCATTATTGGAACTCACAAGGCGGCGTTCTTTCCGTCTTGGCGAGCAGCGGGCCAACGCGTTACCGGCGGTGATCTTCCTGCAGCTTTAAATCAGTCGCCACCAACGACGAAATCAGATTTGGCCAGCACGCCGGCAATCCTGGCAAATCCCACAATGCTTGCCGCGCCTGCTCGGGTGTCATCTGTCCGGCGATCGCTGCGTTGCTGCTTCTCACCGCGCAACTGAATACCGGTCCCCGACGCGCTTTTGGCCACTGATTCAGGAATACGAGCGCTTCGCGCACTGTGTTGATGTCGTGACGACGTCGTTGGTCTTAACCTGGACCGGCGATAGGAAAGCCAGACCGGTTATTCTTACCTCCCTGCGATCGCACGCTGGATCTTTCATTCGGTGGTTGGTTGCGTGACAGGTTTCGAACGTTAGGTCTTGTTTTCTCTGGAAGATCGGGCTGTACGACATAATCCAAATGTTGCGACGCAGCGAAGGCTTCTGCTGGTTCCCGAGTTGAAAAAGCCAGTTGCACCTGGATGAGTGTGTCGCCGCCACCCAATAGCCCATCAGATGTTCAATGGCAGGCGGCGTCCGACGCTCGAACAGCAAGCGCCACGGCCGGCGGGTAGCCGATGCCACAGCTTTGGAGCTGCCCCGGATACTATTATAAGACCGATTGACGCGGGGCTCGACGCGTTTGCGGCAAATAAGCTCGAGTGTGGACAGAGATGTGACGTTCTATTGAGTCGCTGACCCAATCGGTAGCGACCTGGTGATCCACGCAACCAATTCCGGTCGTTTCTGTCACTAAGAACTCGATATTCGCTATTTGCACCTCGAAAGTCGCATAATTGGCAGTGAGAAACTCAACGCGTTGTGAGGATGGCATAGAGAAGCAGTAGCCCCTTCTCTAGTCTCGCTACGGGAAAAATTCTGGAAAATGGGTCTGCTTGGCTGGACGCAGAACGCTGTGGTTATTCAGCCGGCATTTCTGAAGCCTCTCCAAGACAAACAGCTTGCCTTCGCGCACGCTGTCTTCGAGCGGCTTCGGCTTCGCCAGATGCGCCGCAATCGCGCTGGCCAGCATGCAACCTGTCCCGCGCATCGATGTGGCAAGGCGCGGTGCATCGAAGCGGATGGGTTCGTGCCCGGAGCGTAACAGAATATCGGTCGACCGGGTTCCCGACGCATGCCCACCCTTGATCAGCAGGGCTTGAGGGCCGGCGGCCAGCAGTCTTTTTCCTTGTTGGAGCGCTCCGTCCTCATCCACTGCCAGTTCGGAGCCACTAAGGAGCGCCAGTTCAGGGAGGTTGGGCGTGACAATGCAGCAAAGCGGCATAAGATCGCGCTTCATGGCAGCGATAGCGCCTGCTTGCAGAAGTGCGCGGCCTGAGGTGGAGGCCAGCACAGGGTCGAGTACTGCGGGGACATGCGGAAATTTGCGCAGCACTGCGGCAACGGCAACAATGATCTTGGCAGTCGCCAGCATGCCGATCTTGATTGTGGCCACGTCGTTGGCCTGCAGCGCGGCGCACATCTGATTGGCCACCAGGCTAGGTGGCGAATAATAGATTTCGATCACGGCGTCATGCGTTTGCACCGTTAGCGCTGTGACGGCGAGACAGGTGCGCACGCCAATGGCAGAGATCGTCTCGATATCGCGTGCAATTCCAGCACCGCCACTGGAGTCCGATCCACCGACGACAAGCACATGTGGTTCTCGCCTCAGCGCCATTGGTCCGTCTTTTCGATCCATTCTCGCGTGCGCGCCTCGGGGTCGTCGTTGAGCGTGATGTCGGTCACCACCGCCGCGCTGTCCGCGCCAGCCGCAAAGACACCGTCGAGCCGCTCAGGGTTGAGGCCACCAATGGCGACCAATTGAAACGGCGCGACCTGGCGCTTCCATTCGCTGATCCGTTCGACCCCTTGCGGCGCCCATTTCATCTTCTTCAGGATGGTCGGATAGATGGGTCCAAGCGCTATGTAGTCAGGCTCGGCGGCCATCGCCGTTTCCAGCTCCTGATGATCATGTGTGCTCAGTCCGAGCCTTACGCCGGCTGCCCGTATCGCCAAGAGGTCAGCGGTCTGCAAATCCTCCTGGCCGAGATGTATGAAGTCGCAGCCTTCCTCGATTGCCAGGCGCCAGTGGTCGTTGACGATGAGTTGGCACTGGTATCGAGCACACAAGGCCTTCGCGGTGCGGATCTCCGCGCGCAACCCAGCCTCATCCACGGTCTTGATGCGCAGTTGCAGAAGCCGGACTCCGAGTGGGACCAGCCGTTCGATCCAGGCAGCGCTGTCGACGATCAGATAAAAGGGATCGAGCTTCATGAAAAAACGGCCCTGCCGACCATCGGTGTCGATGGCACGGCGACGTCGCGCGGTTCGAGCATTCCCGAACTGAACGCCTCACGACCGGCGTCGACCGCCTTACCGAAAGCACGCGCCATGCCGACCGGATATGCCGCCTTGGCGACCGCTGTGTTCAGGAGCACGGCGTCAAAGCCGAGTTCCATGACGGTGGCCGCGTGCGACGGCCGTCCGAGCCCCGCATCCACAATCAGCGGGACGCCAGGGAAATATCCGCGCATCGAGCGCAGCGCCGTCATGTTGACCGGTCCCAAGGCGGAACCGATCGGTGCGCACCACGGCATCAGGACCTTGCAGCCCGTTTCCAGCAGCCGCTCGGCGACAACGAGATCGTCGGTGGTATAGGGGAATACCGCAAAGCCGTCCTCGCACAGGATGCGGGCGGCTTCAACCAGACCGAACACATCCGGCTGTAGCGTGTCGTGATTGCCGATCACTTCGAGCTTGATCCAGTTGGTGCCGAAGACCTCGCGCGCCATTTTCGCGGTGGTGACGGCTTCCTTGACGGAGAGGCAGCCGGCGGTATTGGGCAGGATTCTGGCGCCCAGCGAGCGGATCAACGACCAGAATTGTTCGCCGGCTCTACCGCCCGCCATCTCACGCCGCAACGAGACGGTCACCACCGACGTGCCCGACGCCTTGACTGCATCGGCAAGGATGGCCGGCGAAGGATATTGAGCGGTGCCGAGA
>NZ_RZSF01000091.1:0-20613 GCF_004023325.1 Mesorhizobium sp. M1A.F.Ca.ET.072.01.1.1
GGGTCGCCGCGAAGCGGCGGGGTGGGGGTCGAAAAACAAATCTGCCTGATCCATGCACCAGACCATCAGCCATTCACCCCCACCGCGATCGGCTTCGCCGATCGGCCCTCCCCACAAGGGGAAGGGTAAAGGAGCGACCCCATGAACATCCTCGAACGCTATCGCGCCATGGAGTACGGCCCGGCGCCGGAAGCCCGCAACGAGGCCGACGCCTGGCTCGCCGGCCGCGATTTCTCCAGGGCGCTGTTCATCGACGGCGCCTGGAAGGCGGCGGCAAGCGGCAAGACTTTCGATACCAGCGAGCCGTCCTCCGGCAAGCTGCTGGCGAAGATCTCGGATGCCGGCGCCGGCGACATCGACGCCGCGGTCGCGGCGGCCGCAAAGGCGCTGCCGAAATGGTCGGCATCCTCGGGCTACGCCAGAGCCAAAGTGCTCTATGCCATCGGCCGCGCCATGCAGCGCCATCAGCGCCTGTTCGCAGTGTTGGAATCGATCGACAACGGCAAGCCGATCCGCGAGAGCCGCGACATCGACGTGCCGCTGGCGATCCGCCATTTCATCCATCATGCCGGCTGGGCGCAGACGCTCGAGAAGGATTTTCCCGGCCACAAGCCGGTCGGCGTCGTCGGCCAGGTCATTCCGTGGAACTTCCCGCTGCTGATGCTGGCCTGGAAGATCGCGCCCGCGCTCGCGGCCGGCTGTACGGTGGTGCTGAAGCCGGCCGAATTCACGCCGCTCACCGCCATACTGTTCGCCGAGATCTGCGAGCGCGCCGGCGTGCCGAAAGGCGTCGTCAACATCGTTCAGGGCGGACCGGAGGCGGGTGCCGCCATCGTCAACCATCCGGGCGTGCAGAAGATCGCCTTCACCGGTTCCTCCGAGGTCGGCAAGATCATCCGCAAGGCAACCGCCGGATCGGGCAAGAAGCTGTCGCTGGAGCTCGGCGGCAAATCGGCCTTCGTCGTTTTCGAGGATGCCGACCTCGACAGCGCCGTCGAGGGACTGGTCGACGGCATTTGGTTCAACCAGGGCCAGGTCTGCTGCGCCGGCTCGCGGCTCCTGGTGCAGGAAGGCATCGCGGAGGCCTTCATCGCCAAGGTCAAGGTCAGGATGAGCCGTCTGCGCGTCGGCAGCCCGCTCGACAAGAACACCGACATCGGGCCGCTGGTCGACCCCACGCAGCTCGACCGCGTCAAGGGCCTGATCGCCGAGGGCGCCAGGCAGGGCGCCACTTGCTGGCAGCCGGACGCTGCCTTGCCGACGACGGGCTACTATCACTTGCCGACGCTCGCCACCTCTGTTTCGCCGGCTAATATCCTGGCGCAGGAGGAGGTGTTCGGGCCGGTGCTGGCGACAATGAGCTTCCGCAACACCGAGGAGGCGGTCGAGCTGGCCAACAACACGCGTTACGGTCTCGCCGCTTCGGTGTGGAGCGAGAACGTCAATCTCGCTTTGCATGTCGCGCCGCAATTGAAGGCGGGCGTCGTCTGGGTCAACGGCACCAACATGTTCGATGCGGCCTGCGGCTTCGGCGGCTATCGCGAAAGCGGCTTCGGTCGCGAAGGCGGACGCGAAGGCATGTTCGAATATCTTGCCGCCAAGCTGCCGGTCGGCCCCGCCATCAAGCCGGCCGCAGTCGGCTCAGCGCAGGTCGTCGAGCAGGCTGACGGTATGGCCATCGACCGCACGGCAAAGCTGTTCATCGGCGGCAAGCAGGTGCGTCCGGACGGCAACTACTCGCTGGCCGTCGCCACCGCCAAGGGGAAGCTTGCCGGCGAAGTCGGTCTTGGCAACCGCAAGGATATCCGCGACGCGGTCGCCGCCGCGCGCGCCTGCAAAGCCTGGCCGGACGCGACGGCCTTCAACCGCAGCCAGGTGCTCTACTACTTCGCGGAAAACCTTTCGGGCCGTGCTGATGAGTTCGCTGCACGCCTTGTCCAACTCACCGGCGTGACGGCGAAGGCAGCGCGCGAGGAGGTAGAGCAGTCCGTCGAGCGGCTGTTCCTCTATGCCGGCCTCACCGATAAGTTCGAGGGCCGCGTCCACCAGCCGCCGGCCCGCGCCGTGACGCTTGCGCTGCACGAGCCTGTCGGCGTCGTCGGCATCGTTGCGCCGGACAATCAGCCGCTCCTCAACTTCGTCTCGCTGGTGGCGCCGGCGCTCGCCATGGGCAACGCCGTGGTGGCCGTGCCGTCCGAGCGTCACCCGCTTTTAGCCACGGATCTCTACCAGGTCATCGAATATTCCGACATTCCGGCCGGCGCCATCAATATCGTCACCGGCCGCAGCGCCGAGCTCTGCGGCGTTCTGGCCAAGCACGACGACGTCGATGGGCTCTGGGTGTTTGCCGATGCCGACACCTGCGCCAAGGCGGAGGCCGATTCCATCGGCAACCTCAAGCGCGTCTGGACCGGCAATGGCCGCAGCCTCGACTGGACATCGAGCGAGGCGGCTGGCGAGGCCGTCCTGCGCCGCGCCATCGAGGTCAAGAACGTCTGGGTGCCTTACGGCGACTAAGCGCGTTCCAGACCGGGTCTGGTTTGACGACACTCGCGCCGCAAATTCGGCGCGTTTGCCGCAGGCTTCGAGGCTTGACGCATCGGCATGTGTTCTTTAACCAGAAAAAACAATTGGCCTGCGGAATAGTGGTCAGGCTCGCCTGGCACATTGCATCCCGTCTGGCCGCCACTAAGAAAGCTTGCGACACCGGAGGGAAGCATGGCGGATCTGGCAGGCAAAGTGGTCGTCATCACCGCGGCGGCGCAAGGCATTGGGCGGGCGAGCGCGCTGGCTTTCGCCAAGGCCGGCGCCACCGTTCATGCCACCGACATCAACGAGCAGCTTTTGGCCGAACTCGGCAAGACTTCCGGCATAAAAACCCGCAAGCTCGACGTGCTCGATGACGCGGCCGTCACATCGGCCTTCGCCGAGATCGGCCCGGTCGATGTTCTGTTCAATTGCGCCGGCTTCGTCCATTCGGGGTCGATCCTCGAAATGACGGATGCCGATCTCGACTTCGCCCTGAATCTCAATGTCCGCTCTATGATCCGCACCATCCGCGCCGTGCTGCCCGGCATGCTGGAGCGCGGCGACGGCTCGATCATCAACATGGCATCGCTGGCAAGTTCGCAGAAGGGCGTGCCGAACCGTTTCGTCTACGGCCTGACCAAGGCGGCGGTCGTCGGCCTCACCAAGGCGGTGGCCGCCGACTATGTGGCTGAGGGCATCCGCTGCAACGCCATTTGTCCGGGCACGGTCGAAAGCCCGTCGCTGCAGGACCGCATGCATGCGCAGGGCGATTATGAGGCGGCGCGCGCCGCCTTCATCGCCCGCCAGCCGATGGGAAGGCTGGGCACGCCGGAAGAAATCGCCGATCTCGCCGTCTATCTGGCGGGCGCCACCTACACTTCGGGGCAGGCCTACAATATTGATGGCGGCTGGTCGATCTGACGCCCGTTTCGAAAATTGGGGGCGGTTCGCAGTGGTAGTGGGCGAACAGGAAGATCGGATCGGGTCTACGCGTTCATCGGAAGCATCGAAAAGTCTGAAAAATCCAGCCTGCCGACCGACTGCGCGGAGTCCGCGCTTGCGGGGTACCAGGCTGATGGCTAGGGTCCGCCCGATTTTCGCATGAGGTCGTGGCGGAAAGTTTTGCGAATCGGTCTTTGGCCGCAAGGTGGAGAGAAAAGATGAAGTTGCTGCGCTATGGCGAGGTGGGAAGCGAGCGTCCCGGCCTGCTCGATCAGGATGGCACGATCCGCGACCTTTCAGCCTATGTCGCCGACATCGCCGGGACGGCGCTGCATCCGGCTTCGCTGGAGATGCTGTCGAAGCTCGATCCGAAATCGCTGCCGGCTGTTTCCGGTAGCCCACGCATCGGCGCCTGCGTCGCCGGCACGGGGAAATT
Source organism: Mesorhizobium sp. M1A.F.Ca.ET.072.01.1.1 (assembly GCF_004023325.1). Taxonomy (NCBI): domain Bacteria; kingdom Pseudomonadati; phylum Pseudomonadota; class Alphaproteobacteria; order Hyphomicrobiales; family Phyllobacteriaceae; genus Mesorhizobium; species Mesorhizobium sp. M1A.F.Ca.ET.072.01.1.1. Next base: position 3,908 of record NZ_RZSF01000091.1, read on the forward strand.
CATCTGCGTCGGCCTCAACTATTCCGACCACGCTGCCGAGACCGGCGCCACAGTGCCGCCGGAGCCGATCATCTTCATGAAGGCGAGTTCGGCCATCGTCGGGCCGGACGACGACGTGCTGATCCCGCGCGGCTCGGTCAAGACCGACTGGGAAGTCGAGCTCGGCGTCGTCATCGGCAAGACGGCGAAGTATGTCAGCGAGGACGACGCGCTGGATTATGTTGCCGGCTATTGCGTCGCGCACGACGTTTCCGAGCGCGCCTTCCAGGCCGAGCGCCAGGGCCAGTGGACCAAGGGCAAGTCCTGCGACACTTTTGGCCCGATCGGCCCCTGGCTGGTGACCACGGACGAGATCGCCGACCCGCAGAACCTCAAAATGTGGCTGACGGTCAACGGCAAGACCATGCAGAACGGCTCGACCAAGACGATGGTCTACGGCGTGAAGTATCTGGTTTCCTATCTCAGCCAGTTCATGTCGCTGCATCCCGGCGACATCATCTCCACCGGCACGCCGCCCGGCGTCGGGCTGGGCATGAAGCCGCCGGTGTTCCTGAAGGCCGGCGACGTCGTCGAGCTCGGCATCGAGGGCATGGGCCAGCAGAAGCAGACCTTCAAGGCGGACGAGTAAGCGCAGACCTCGCCTTCTCCCCTTGTGGGAGAAGGTGGCCGCGAAGCGGCCGGATGAGGGGTGTTGGAACGATCTCTGCGTTGCAGAAGTAAGCGTCGCACGCCGCTGGAGCACCCCTCATCCGTCTCGGCGCTGCGCCCCGATCCACCTTCTCCCGCAAGGGGAGAAGGGGAGGCCGGCGCTACTTCAACACCCTTCCATCTGCCCCGAACCGATACGTCTTCGCCGGATCCGGCGTTGCATAGAGCGTCGCGCCCGGTTCGGCATTGTAGACGCCGAAGATCCGCACGGTGAGCAGCCCGGCCTTCTCGCAGTCGAGATAGAGATTGGTGTCGGCGCCGAGATGCTCGGCATGCACCACCGTGCCTTTCCAGGCGCCGGATTTTGCATCGACGGTCAGATGTTCCGGGCGCACGCCGACGGTCTTCGCCGTCTCGCCAAGCTTGGCGCCGTCGATGAAATTCATCTTCGGCGAGCCGATGAAGCCGGCGACGAATTCATTGGCCGGCGCATTGTAGAGCTCCATCGGGCTGCCGATCTGCTCGATGCGGCCGGCATTGAGCACGACGATCTTGTCGGCCAGCGTCATCGCTTCGACCTGGTCGTGCGTGACGTAGATCATCGTTGCCTTTAGCCGCCGGTGCAGCTGCGCGATCTCCAGCCTGGTGTTGACGCGAAGCGCCGCGTCGAGATTGGACAGCGGCTCGTCGAACAGAAACAGTTTCGGTTCGCGCACCACGGCGCGGCCGATCGCGACGCGCTGGCGCTGCCCGCCCGACAGCTCCGCCGGCCGCCGCTCGAGATAGGGCTCGAGCGACAGCATCGCGGAAGCGATCTTGATGCGGCGCTCGATCTCGGCCGAAGGCGTGCCGGCCTGTTTCAGGCCGAGCCCCATATTGTTCTTCACCGTCAGATGCGGATAGAGCGCGTAGGTCTGGAACACCATGGCGATGCCGCGTTTTGCGGGCGGCGTGACGGAGACGTCGTCGCCGTCGATCACCACGCGCCCGGAGGTCGAATCCTCTAGCCCTGCGATCACGCGCAGCAGCGTCGACTTTCCGCAGCCGGACGGGCCGACGAAGACGACGAATTCGCCGTCATTGACCTCGAGGTCGATGCCCTTCAGCACCTCGACCGGCCCGAATGCCTTCTTCACGTTCTCGATGTTCAGCGAGCCCACGGCTTCGTCCTTGTTCTAGAGTTTGATTGGCGCGCCGGTGCGCACGCTCTGGTCGGCGGCGAGGCAGACGGCGAGCGACTTCACCGCGTCCTCCATGTGGCGGGTCAGGTCGATGTCCTCGCGGATGGCCTTGAGCAGGAAGGCTTGTTCAAGATCGCAGAGTTCCTGGTGCCCCGGCTCGCCTTCCATCGGCAGCAGTTCGTCCTCTTTGATGAACTTTCCGTCCGGCCCGGTCGCGGCGCTGTGCAGGCGGATGGTCGACGTCTTGGTGTGCGTGTCGATGTCGTCGGACTTAACGCCCTCCTTCATGACGATCGACACAGAGCCTTTGGGCGACATCACGTCCTTCACGAAGAAGGCGGTCTCCGAAACCATCGGTCCCCAGCCGGCCTCGTACCAGCCGACCGAGCCGTCTTCGAACAGCACCTGCAGGTGGCCGTAATTATACATCGAGGGCGCCACTTCATCGCTGAGCCGCACGCCCATGCCGCGCACCTCGACCGGTCTGGCGTCGGTGATCTGCAGCATCACGTCGAGATAATGCACGCCGCAATCGACGATCGGCGGGGTGGTCTGCATCAACTGCTTGTGCGTTTCCCAGCTGTGGCCGGAGGACTGCTGGTTGAGGTTCATGCGGAATACGTATGGCCCGCCGAGCTTGCGCGCCTCGGCGATCAGCCGCATCCAGGACGGATGGTGGCGCAGGATATAGCCGATCACCAGCTTCCTGCCGTTGGCTTTGGCGGCATCGACGACGCGCCTGGCGTCCGCCACCGTGGTCGCCAGCGGCTTCTCGACGAAGACATGGCAGCCGGCCTCGAACGCCCGCACCGCATAGTCGGCGTGGCTGTCGGAATAAGTAGCGATGGCGGCGACGTCCGGTTTCTCGTCGCGCAGCACGTCCTCGAAGGAGCGCCTGATGCGATAGCCCGCGAGCCCATCCGGCAGCGGCACCTCGGAACGGTTGACGAGCGCGGCGATCTCGAAGCCCGGATTGGTGTGATAGGCCAGCGCATGGCTGCGGCCCATATTGCCAAGGCCGGCGACGACGACGCGAAGAGGCTGTTCTGCACTCACTTGACGGCTCCTGACGTGATGCCGCGGATCAGCTGCCGCGAGAAGATGACGTAGAGGATCAGCACCGGCAGGATCGCCAGCGAGAGCGCCGCCAGGATCGCGTTCCAGTTGGTGACGAACTGGCCGAGGAAGAGCTGCGCGCCGAGCGTCACCGTCTTGGTCTCTTCCGACGGCGCCAGGATCAGCGGGAACCACAGGTCGTTCCAGATCGGGATCATGGTGAAGACGGCGACCGTCGCCATCGACGGGCGCACCAGCGGCAGCACCAGCCGGAAGAAGATCGTGTACTCCGACAGCCCGTCGATCCTGCCGGCGTTCTTCAGGTCGTCGGACACCTGCTTCATGAACTCCGACAGGATGAAGATGGCGAGCGGCAAGCCTTGCGCGGTGTAGACCAGGATCAGCGCGGTCAGCGTGTTGACCAGCCCGCTCGCCACCATCAGCTGCAGGATGGCGACGGTGCCGAGGCGGATCGGGATCATGATGCCGAGCGCGAGATAGAGCCCCATCATCGTGTTGCCGCGGAAGCGGTATTCCGACAGTGCGAAAGCGGCCATGGCGCCGAACAGAAGCACGAAGAACAGCGAGGCGACCGTGACGACGAGGCTGTTCTGAAAATAATGCAGAAAGTCGCCCTGGCCGAACACGGTGGTGTAGCCGATCAGGTCGAAGGTTTTCGGCGTCGGCGGCGTCAGCGGCGCGCCAAAAATACCGGCGCGCGACTTGAACGAGTTCATGATGACCAGGATCACCGGGAACAGCGCGATCACCGTGTAGGTCAAAAGGACGGCATGGGCGCCGATGGTCCGGGGAAGCGAATGTGTTGCGGTGCTCATGGCGCGCCTCAGAACTGGTAGCGACGCAGGCGCGTCTGGACGAGGAACAGGTAGACGCAGACGCCGGCGAGGATGATCAGGAACATGATCGTGGCGATCGCGGCACCCATGTTGGGATCGCCGACCTGCAGCTGGAAACCGAAGAAGGCGCGGTAGAGGAAGGTGCCGAGGATGTCGGTCGAATAATTCGGACCGGCTAGCGCCCCTTGCGCGGTGTAGATCAGGTCGAAGGCGTTGAAATTGCCCACGAAGGTCAGGATCGAGATGATGCCGATCGAAGGCAGGATCAGCGGCAGCTTGATCTTCCAGAACTGCGCCATCCCGGTGACGCCGTCGCATTCGGCCGCCTCGATCACCTCGTCGGGGATCGACAGAAGTGCTGCATAGATCAGCATCATCGGGATGCCGACGAACTGCCAGACCGAGACGAGGCTGAGCGCGGTGAGCGCATATTGCTCTTTGCCGAGCCACGGCGTGAACAGGCTCTTCAGCCCGACAAAGTCGAGCAGATGCGGCGCCACGCCCCAGATCGGCGAAAGGATCAGCTTCCAGGCAAAGCCGACGATGACGAAGGACAGGATCGTCGGCACGAAGATCGCGGTGCGATAGAAGGCGGCAAACCGCAGTCTCGGGCTGGAGAGAAGCGCCGCCAATAGGATGCCGATCGGATTCTGCACCAGCATGTGGATGATGAAGAACCAGACATTGTTCCGCAGCGCGTTCCAGAAATTCACCGACCAGTTGGGATCGCCGAACAGCGTGTGGAAATTGTCGAACCCGACGAACACTTGCGCCTGGTTGATGTTGCGGAACAGGGAAAGCTGCAGGGTCCCGAACAGCGGCAGGATCATGACTGCCGTGTAGACGAGCACCGCCGGCGCCAGGAAGACGCCGATATGCCAGCGGATCGGTTTCTTGGGTCGTGTTTGTGCGGCCATGAGTTCGGTCCCCGCCGTCTCTCGGTTCCAGGTCGATGGTGCTTGGCTGATGCCTCGATGCACGGCGGCCTGACTGTCCCCATGATGCGAGGGACAAGGCCAGCGACAGTGCGGCTTCGTCTTCCCGCAAGGGTGAGGGTAAGACCGAGAGGCGGCGCCGACAATCGCTATCTAGATCTGTCCGAAAGCCGGCCGGGCAGCGCCCGGCCGGTTCGAATGGCTAAAGCCTTACTTCGCCGGCTTGTACCAGCTGTCGAGGCCGTCCTGCAGCTTCTTGGCCGCGGCTTCCGGCGTGTCGGTGCCGTTGATCACGTTGGCCGATTCGACCCAGGTCTCGTTCTCGAGGTTCGGCGTGCCGCGCGACAGGATCTGGTAGGTCGAGCGGATCGTCGACTTGCACTTGCCACGCCAGGAGACGAATTCCTGCGCCAGCGGGTCCTCCATCTTCACCGGCGTGTTGTTCAGGCTGAAGAAGCCCGGCAACGCATTGGCGTAGATGTTGGCGAAGTCCGGCGAAGCGACCCAGGACAGGAACTTCTTGGCTTCTTCCGGGTGCTTCGAGGCAGCGTTCAGGCCCATGCCGATATCGGTATGGTCGGAGATGTAGCAGGTGTCGCCGGCCTTCTGCACGGGCGGCGGGAAGGCGCCCATCTTGAACTGCGCCTGGGTGTTGAACAGGCCGATCTCCCAGGAGCCGGCCGGGTAGATGGCGGCGCGGCCGAGCGTGAACAGGTTCTGGCTGTCCGGATAGGTCTGCGCCTCGAAACCGTCGCCGAGATAGGGCTTCCACTTGGCCAGTTCCTTGTAGGGTTCGACCCACTGCGGATCGGTCAGCTTCTGCTCGCCCTTGATCAGCGCCTGACGGCCTTCCTCGCCCTTCCAGTAGTTCGGGCCGATGTTCTGGTAGCCCATGGTCGCGGCTTCCCAAAGGTCCTTCGTGCCCATCGCCATCGGGATATAGGTGCCGTCCGCCTTGATCTTGTCGAGCACGGCATAGAACTCTTCATTGGTCGTCGGCACCTTGAGGCCGAGCTTGTCGAAGGCGTCCTTGTTGTAGATGAAGCCGTGGATGACCGAAGCCATCGGCACGCAGAAGCTCGACTTTCCGTCGTCGGTCTGCCAGGCGGCCTTGGCGACTGGAGAGAAGTTGTCCATGCCGGGCAGCGACGAGAGGTCGGCGAGGTTGCCCTTCTTGAACAGCTCAAGCGACTTGTCGAAGGGGCGGCAGGTGATCAGGTCGCCCGCCGAGCCGGCAGAGAGCTTGGCGCCGAGTGCCGCGTCATACTCGGTCGGCGCCGAGGGCGCGAACACCACCTTGATGCCAGGGTTCTTGGCTTCGAAGGCCGGGATCAGCTTGTCCTTCCAGATGGTCAGGTCGTCGCCGCGCCAGCTCTCGATGTTGAGCGTGACGTCTTCGGCAAGGGCCATCCCGGTGGTGCCGAGAATGCTCGTGCCGATGAGAAGTGCCGTCAGTAGTTTGGTCGTCATGTCCAGTCTCCCTGTTGACCTTTTTCAGGTTCGGTTTTGATGAGAACAGCGGCTAGCGCCCCCTGCTCCCCTCGATCGCGGAAAGCGCCGGCCTGAGCTTCTGGCCGGTTTTTTCCAGTATCTTCTCGGCCGCATCGGCATTGGCAGCACCCGCGGCGAGCAGAATGGCAGTCTTGACGCGGCCGCCGCTCTCTTCGAGCAGGCGCGCCGCGTCTTCGCGGCTGCGTCCGCCGATGGCGGCCACCATGCGCACCGCGCGGTCGCGCAGCTTGATGTTGTCGGCGGCGAGGTTGACCATGTAGCCGTCATGCACATGGCCGAGATGGACGGCAGCGAGCGTCGACAACATGTTGAGCGCGATCTTCTGTGCTGTTCCCGCGCCCATGCGCGTCGAGCCGGCGATCAGCTCCGGCGGCGTCTCGAGCAGGATGGCGACGTCGGCCTCGCCGAACAACGTCGCGCCCTTGTTGTTGGCGATCGCGATCGTCGCCGCACCCCGGCGCCGCGCGTCGCCGATCGCCTGGACGGCATAGGGCGTCGAGCCACTGGCCGAGATGGCGATCAGGCAGTCGCCCTTGCCGATATTGGCATTCGCCACGGCTGCCGCGGCTTCCTCGATATCGTCTTCCGGTCCGCCGGCAAGCGTGCGGAACGCCTCGTCGCCGCCGGCGATCAGGATGGCGATGCGGTCCCGCGCGATACCGAATGTGCCGGGAAGTTCCAGCGCATCGGCGACAGCCATCAGGCCAGAACTGCCGGCTGCCGCGTAGGCGAGCCTGCCTCCACCCTTCAATTGTCTGGCGATAAGTTCGGCGGCCTCGGCAATGGCCGGAATGGCGCCGTGCACGGCCCTGGCGGCCTCGATCTGCGCATTGGCGAGGAATGAAAGGATGGCATCCGGGGTCTGGACGTCCAGCCCCGCGGCGTTCTGATGAAGCGCTTCCGTGCGCGTCTCGACCATCCGCTTTCCTCCAACTGATCGAACAATACCAAAAAAATACCACTTGTCCACATCCCTCATTGCGTTTTCATGCTCCGGAGCGCACCGGGGTCAAATTTCCATGTCCTTTCAATCAAATACGCCTTAATCTTTTTTGAACCGAAATTAACGCTTGGCTATTGGTATTTTATTGGTATTATCCGCGACGAGGAGAAAATCGCGTGAAATTCGTGCTTGGCATCGATGGCGGCGGCACAAGCTGCAGGGCGGCCCTTGCGACCGCCGACGGCGCAGTCGTTGGCCGCGCCAAGAGCGGCGCGGCCAATATCCGCACCGACCTTACCGGTGCGCGCGCAAACATCGTCGAGGCGGCAAGGCAAGCTTTCGTGGCCGCCGGTGAAGATCCGGAGCTGATCCCCGAGACGCCTGCCATTCTCGGCCTCGCCGGAGCCAATGTCGGCACCTACAGGCAGCAGCTGGAAGCGATCCTGCCGTTCAGCAAAAGCCGCGTCGAGACGGATGCCGAGATCGCGCTCGAAGGCGCCGTCGGCTCCGGCGACGGCGCCATGGCGATCCTGGGCACCGGCACCGCCTATATGGCGCGCAAAGCGGGCAAATCCCGCGCCATCGGCGGCTGGGGTTTTCAGGTCGGGGACCAGGGCAGCGGCGCCCGTATCGGCCGCGACCTGCTCGAGCAGACGCTCCTTGCCTATGACGGCATCCGCCTCGGCTCGCCGCTGACGGATGCCATGCTTGCCGTCTTCCGCAACAATCCCGAGGACGTGGTCGAGTTCACCACCAACGCCAAGCCCGGCGACTTCGGCGGTTTCGCGCCAAAAGTCTTCGAGCATGCCGAAAAGGGCGATCTCGTCGCCAATTGGATCCTCGATAAGGCGGTTGCCGATGTCGAGGCTTCGCTGGGCGCGCTCGAACTCGCCGACGACGCGCCGCTATGCCTGCTCGGCGGCCTGGCGCCGCTCTACGCGCCGCGGCTGTCGGCGCGCTATCAGGAGCTGCTGAAGGCCCCGCTTGACGATGCGCTCGGCGGCGCGGTGCAGATGGCCGCGCGCATCTTCGCGGGCAAATCCGGAGGCGCCCGATGAGCGCCGCCGACCGGATTTTCGCTATGCTGCCGGAGGCGCCGCGATGAGCGCCGCCGACCAGATCTTCGCTATGCTGCCGGAGGCGCCGCGATGAGCGCCGCCGACCAGATCTTCGCTATGCTGAAAGAATCCTCGCAGAGCGGAGCGCCGCTTTACCTGCAGCTGAGAAAAAGCATCGAGGAAGCGGTCAATCGCGGCCTGATCGGGCCGGGTGACGCGCTGCCTTCAGAGCGCGATATAGCCAGCAAGGCCGACATTTCGCGCGTCACTGTGCGCAAGGCCGTGCAGGATCTCGTCAAGGGCGGCATCCTCGTCCAGCGCCATGGCTCCGGCACCTTTGTCGCCCCGCGCATGGAACGTGTCGAGCAGTCGCTGTCGCGGCTCACCTCCTTCACCGAGGATATGGCGCGCCGCGGCATGGTCGTGCGCTCGGCCTGGCTCGATCGCGGCCTCTATGCGCCCTCGCCGGACGAGATGATGGTGCTCGGCCTGTCGTCGAGCGAGCTGGTGGCGCGCGTGGCGCGCCTGCGCATCGCCAACGACACGCCGCTGGCGATCGAGCGCGCCGCGATTTCGGCGAGCGTGCTTCCCCACCCCGAAGCGATCGGCTCCTCGCTCTACGCGGCGCTGGAACTGACCGGCAACCGCCCGGTGCGGGCCGTGCAGCGCATTTCGGCCGCCAATCTCGGCGACGGCGACGCGCGCCTTCTCGAAGTGCCGCCGGGGGTTGCCGGTCTGCATATCGAACGTATTTCCTATCTGGCGAGCGGCAAGGTGATCGAGTTCACGCGCTCGATCTACAGGGGCGACGCCTATGACTTCGTCGCGGAACTCCGGCTGACCGGGCCGGGAGAGGAGAGCCGGCCATGATCGCAACCGCCACCCATATGCGGCGCGAGATCGAGGAGATCCCGCAGGCCACCGCCCGCCTGCTCGACGGCTCGGCCAAGGTGCTGGCCGAGGCCGGCCGCGGCCTTCGCGAGCGCGATCCGCATTTCGTCGTCACCGTGGCGCGTGGCTCGTCCGACCATGCCGCCACCTTCATGAAATATGCCGTGGAGCTGACGGCCGGCCTCGCCGTCGCTTCCGTCGGCCCGTCGATCGCTTCCATCTATGGCGCGAAGCTGAGGCTGCGCGGCTCGGCTTGCCTGGCGATCTCGCAGTCGGGCAAGAGTCCCGACATCGTCGCCATGGCCGAAACCGCGAGAGCCGGCGGCGCGCTCACCGTCGCCATCACCAACACCGCCGACTCGCCACTGGCGCGCGCCTCGGATTACGCCATCGACATTCTCGCCGGCCCGGAGCGCAGCGTCGCGGCCACCAAGACCTTCGTCAACTCGGCCGTCGCCGCCCTGGCGCTGATGGCGCACAGCACTGGCGATGAGGCGCTGCTTGCCGCGCTCGCCCGTCTGCCGGAGCATTTCGATAAGTCGATTGCCTGCGACTGGATGGCGCTCGCCACGACGCTCGAGACGCCGCGCTCGCTGTTCATCCTCGGCCGCGGCCCATCCTTCGCGATCGCCAGCGAGGCGGCGCTAAAATTCAAGGAAACCTGCGCCATGCATGCCGAGGCCTATAGCGCCGCCGAGGTCATGCACGGGCCGCTGGCGCTGGTCGGGCCGGGCTTCCCGGTCCTGGCGCTTGCTGCCCGGGACGCGTCGGAGGCTTCGGTGGCCGAGGCCGCCGACAGCTTGACGGCCAAAGGCGCGGCCGCTTTCGTCACCTCCGATAATGCGAAGGCAGCCAGGCTGCTGCCGTATGTCGCAACCGGCCATCCCTTAACCGATCCGCTGCCGCTGATCGTGTCCTTCTATGGCTTCGTAGAGGCCTTCGCTCGCCATCGCGGTCTCGATCCGGATGCGCCACGCAATCTGCGCAAGGTGACGGAAACCGTATGAGCGACCGTTTCGCCCTCACCGGCGCCCGTATCTTCGACGGGGCCGACTGGCACGACGATACGGCCCTTGTCGTCAAGGACGGCGTGGTCGAGGCCATTCTGCCCGCCGGCGCCGTGCCGTCAGGCGTCCCCCATGTCGAGACCGGTGGCGGCCTCTTGGTTCCCGGCTTCGTCGACATCCAAGTCAATGGCGGTGGAGGCGTTATGCTCAACGACCATCCCGATGTCGCCTCGATCGAGACCATCTGCCGGGCGCACGCGCCCTTCGGCACCACGGCGCTCTTGCCGACGCTGATCACCGACACGCCGGCGATCACCGCCGCCGCGGTCGCCGCCGGCGCCGAGGCCGCCCGGAAGAAGGTGCGGGGTTTTCTTGGGCTGCATCTCGAAGGTCCGCATCTGTCCGTCGCGCGCAAGGGCGCGCATGATCCGGCTCTTATCCGGCCAATGACGGACGCCGACCAGGCTGCGCTGGTCGCGGCGCGTCAGGGCTTGCCGGTGCTGCTCACCACGGTCGCACCGGAATCGGTCGAGCCGCCCCGGGTCACGGCGCTGGCCGCGGCCGGCATCGTTGTCAGCCTCGGCCACTCCGACACCGGCTATGCCACGGCAACGGCCTTCGCCGAGGCCGGCGCCACGGTCGTCACCCACCTCTTCAACGCCATGAGCCAGATCGGCAATCGCGAGCCGGGACTGGCCGGAGCGGCGATCGACACCGGCAGCTTCTACGCCGGCCTCATCGCGGACGGTATCCATGTCCATCCCGGCACCATGACGCTTGCACTCAATGCCAAGAAAGGCCCGGGCAAGATCCTTTTGGTCACCGACGCCATGGCGACGATCGGAACCGACATGACATCCTTCACCCTCAACGGCCGCGCCATCTACCGCAAGGACGGGAGTCTCAGGCTTGCCGACGGCACGCTGGCCGGCGCCGATCTAGACATGATTTCCGCCGTGCGCTTTGTCCATCACGTGGTCGGGCTCGATCTCGACGAGGCGCTCCGCATGGCCTCGCTCTATCCCGCCGAAGCGATCGGCCAGGCGCATCGCCTCGGCCGTTTCGCCAACGGCACCGCAGCGGACATTGTCGGGCTGTCGGAAGACCTGGACGTCAAGAATGTCTGGATCGGCGGCGAGAAGGTGTTTGCGGCGTAGGCCTCTTCCTTCGCCATCCTCGGGCTTGACCCGAGGATCCTTGCCGTGACCTCTGCGGTGGGGCGCAACGGTGCAGAATTCTGTAATCGTTGCACGCTTTGGCGTTAAGGCATGGCTTCCAGGGTCTTCCCGGGTCGCTTCGCTCCTTGCTCCGCCCCAAAATGACGAAGCTGCCGGGCGTTTGCACTGGTCCTAGCTCTGCGGTCTGGATTGGTAGATATCCTTAAACGCCTCGCGCAAAACGTTCTTCTGCACCTTGCCCATCGTGTTGCGCGGCAATTCGTCGACGAAGATCACCTGCTTTGGATGCTTGTATTTGGCCAGCCGCCCGGCGATGGCGTCGGCGATATCGGCTGCGCTGATTGCCGAGCCCGGCTTGCGCACCACGACGGCCGTGACGCCTTCGCCGAAGTCGGGATGCGCAACGCCAATCACCGCGCTTTCGGCAACGCCGGCAAGCGCGTCGATCTCGCTCTCGATCTCCTTGGGATAGACGTTGTAGCCGCCCGAGATGATCAGGTCCTTGCCGCGGCCGACGATGTGGACATAGCCGCCGGTGTCGATCAGGCCGAGGTCGCCGGTGATGAAGAAGCCGTCTTCGCGGAATTCGGCCTTGGTTTTCTCTGGCATCCGCCAATAGCCGGCAAAGACGTTCGGGCCCTTCACCTCGATCATGCCGATCTCGCCCTGGGCTAGCGGCTTGCCGCTTTCGGGGTCGGCGACGCGCAGCGTGACACCCGGCAGCGGAAAGCCGACCGTGCCAGCGCGCCGTTCGCCGTCATAGGGATTGGAGGTGTTCATGTTGGTTTCGGTCATGCCGTAGCGTTCGAGGATGGCGTGGCCGGTGCGCTCGCGCCAGGCCTTATGCGTCTCGCTAAGCAACGGCGCCGAACCGGAGATGAACAGCCGCATGCGGCTGGCCGCATCCTTCGTCAGGCCCTGCTGCTGCAGGAGCCGCACATAGAAGGTCGGCACGCCCATCAGCGCGGTCGCGCGCGGCAGAAGCGAAATCACACGGGCCGGGTCGAACTTCTGCTCGAATAGCATCTTTGCCCCGGCCATCAGGATGACGTTGGTCGCGACGAACAGGCCGTGCGTGTGGAAGATCGGCAGCGCGTGGATGAGCACATCATCGCTGCTGAAGCGCCAGTAATCCACCAGCACGCGCGCGTTGGAGGCGAGGTTCTCGTGGCTGAGCATGGCGCCCTTGGAGCGGCCCGTCGTGCCCGACGTGTAAAGGATGGCGGCAAGATCGTCGGGGCCGCGCTCCAGATCCGCAAAATCCGCTGGCTGTAGCGCCGCACGGTCCGCAAGCGTGCCCTGTCCGTCGCGGCCTAGCGTCAGCGTCGCCGCCCCCGCCGATGCGGCAAGCGGTTGCACATCCTTCACCTCTTCCGGATCGCACACGACCAGCCGCGGCTCCGCGTCGCGGAAGAAATAGTCGAGCTCCGGCAGCGTATAGGCGGTGTTGAGCGGCAGGAAGACGGCGCCCGCGCGCAGACAGGCGAGATAGAGGAGCAAGGCTTCAGGGATCTTCTCCGCCTGCACGGCGACGCGATCGCCGGGCAACACACCAGCGGCGACCAGCGCGTGCGCAAACTGCGCGGACCGCGCCAGCATGTCGGCATAGGAAATCGAACGCCCGTCATCCGTCTCCATCAGCACTCGGCCAGGCGCCGGCATGCTGGCGCGAAACGCGTCGAACAGGTGATTGGTCATGTAGTCCCCCGGCGTCGAAAGCTCGGCCAGAGCGAATATCAGATTTGTCAGCGATGGGCAGCTATTTGCGGCCGCGCGCGGCCTTGCCTGCGCGAGCCCGCGGACCGTCGCCTGGGCTGAGCTGCGCCATGCACATCTCCGCCGTCAGCCGGTAGTGACTGAGCAAGGCCTCGACCGCGCCGTCGGCGTCGCCGTCCATGGTCCGCTCGGCAATCGTGCGGTGCTCGCCGAAGTCGTCGCGTTCGGAGCCGGGGCCGCGCTGCGAGATCAGCCGGTAGCGGGAAGCCTGGTCGGAGAGCTGGTCGCAAAAGCCGATCAGCCAATGCGAGCGGCAGGCGCAGATCAGCGCCCGATGAAAGGCGCGGTGCAGCTTCTCCCATTCCGGATTGTTGGCTGCCGGGTCGTTGGGCTGGCGGCGTTCGGCGCGCGCCAGGCGATGCAGCGCGAGCACGAGCTGTTCTTCCCATTCCGCCGTGCGGTGCGCAATGGATTCGCGCAATGCGCGTTCTTCCAGCCAGCACCGCGTGCGGGTGAGCTCCTCCAGCTCGGCCGCGTTGACCGGCATCACGAAGAAGCCGCGCTGGTCGTGGCGGCCGAGCAATCCCTCGGCGGCCAGGCGGTTCAGCGCCTCGCGCACCGGCGAGGCGCCGGCGCCATACCGGGAAACGACCCATTCGACGCGCAGCTTGCCCTCGGCTTCCAAAGCTCCCCGCAGCAAGTCCTCGCGGAGCTGATGGTAAACCGAACTGGCCAGCGTGCTCTTGGCACCCTTGCCTTCGCCCGTATCGGCGTTTCCGTATGGCAATTTGACTCCTGTTGCCGGCCCCTGTTTTGCAGGGTCCCTCGGCCAAGCAATTTCATACGATGTATCTTGCAGCCGAGCACTGCCGCCTAAAAACGTATGATGGCGATATTCGTACTTTAAGACAAGGCGGGGTCAATTATCCAATAAAGTAAAATCCACTTGAAAAAAGGCTGACGTTAGTGCGAGACTTGACATAACTCGGTATACTGAACAGCCCTTAGCTAGCGAGGCGGCTTTGCTAGGAACGCACTGTCGACGTCTTTAACGGGCGGCCTTGTCGGCGGCTGAGCGGATCGCTTCGATATTTGCCCGATAGGTTTCCACTGTGCCGCCTTTGAAAATGGCCGCGCCGGCCACCAGCACGCCGGCGCCGGCGGCCGTCACCAGCGGCGCCGTTTCTGGCGAGATGCCGCCGTCGATCTCGATGCGGATCGGGCGCTCGCCGATCAGCGCCTTGACCTTTCGCACCTTGTCGACGATCGCCGGGATGAAAGCCTGGCCGCCGAAGCCGGGATTGACGGTCATGATCAGGATGAGGTCGAGCCGGTCGAGCACATATTCGATCGCCGTTTCCGGCGTCGCCGGGTTGAGCGAGACACCGGCCTTCTTGCCGAGACCTTTGATGGTTTGCAGCGAACGGTCGAGATGCGGGCCGGCCTCGGCATGCACCGTTATGCCGTCGCAGCCGGCCTCGGCAAAGGCCGCCAGGTAGGGGTCGGCAGGCGCGATCATGAGATGGCAGTCGAAGAAGGTTTTTGTCCGGTTGCGGATCGCCTTGATCACCGGTGGGCCGAAAGTGATGTTGGGCACGAAATGGCCGTCCATCACGTCGAGATGGATCCAATCGGCTCCGGCCGCCGCGACCGCTTCGACCTCGTCGCCGAGCTTCGAAAAGTCCGACGCCAGCACCGATGGTGCGATCAGGGTCTTCTTGCTCATGAAAGACTTCTCCCGGCATCCTCATCGGCGCGCTGGGCTGCGCGCTGGCACGCGGGTCTGCCTAGACCATCGTCCGGCCAAGGGGAAGCGTGTTTTCCGCTTCGCTCGACGGGCGCGCAAAACGCGAGCTGCGATGCGGGAAAGAGAGAACCCGCTGGATTTCTCCGGCGGGTTCGCGGGCGCGGTAGTGATGGGCTGCCTTACTGAAGGTTGTCGGTCGCCGGGTTCCGCTGCAGCCTTGGTTGGCTTCTTGGCACCAACTGCTGCAGGATATTCGGATTGAGCAGCAGGTCCGGATCGATCTCCAAGCCTGGCCGCCTGCGGATCGGGAAGCAATCCGGATACCGGCCGGCCGTTCCGACCGGGCAGCGCCGCCTGATGATCGGCTGGCACATGCCATCGATCATCTCCGAGCCCGGCGCGCATACAGCGTCTTCGAACCTGCCGCATCTACCTTCGATCACTTCGGTGCCGCGTGGACACACGCAGACGCCGCGTTTGTTGAGGAACTGGCCGCGGATGGAGCATGCTTGCGGCTTCCTGACCGGCACGCAGGCTTTGCCCTTCAACGCCGTCCCCCTCGGGCAGACGCAATCGCCATCGGCATTGCGCACCTGGCCACGAATGCGGCATTGGCTGGGCGGCTGCTGCCTGTCGGGCACGCAAGCCTTGGCGGCGCGGTCGACATGCGTGTCCTTGGGGCAGGCGCAGCCATCCGGTGTCGGCACGGCGCCGCGGATCGTGCATTTCGGCGGAGCGACCCGGCAGACGCCGTTCACCAGCTCGCCGCGCCGGCATACGCAATTGCCGTCCTGGTCGCGGTACTGGCCGGGACGCAGCGTGCACTGCGGCTCCTGCGGCTGCTCGCTCTGAACGCATCTGCCGTTTTCCAGCTCGGCGCCGCGCGGGCAGACGCAGCGTCCGTCCTCGGTCCGGATCTGGCCCTTGAGTAGGACGCAGCGCTGCGGCACTGGCAGCGGCAGAAGCTTGGTGCCGCCGGACGAGCACTGACCGTTGCGGAATGTGGTGCCGTCCGGGCAGGCGCAGCGGCCGGCCGAGTTGAGCACCATGCCGCCCGAACACTGGTTCTTGACCTCACGCTTGATTGTGAAGGGGTGGCATGCATAGGCCCTGCCGCGGTCGCCTTGCGCGTTGGCTGGGGCGCGCGACAGCAGATCGCCGCCGCCCTGCACCGGCGTGTTTGGCGAGAGCACCCCGACGCAGTTCTGTCCGCTGACCGTACCCCGCAGAGTGGCAAGGCGCGCGTCGTCGGGAAGGACCACTGTGACATGATGCGTATGGCTTTCGCCGGCGCCCAGCCTCAGATTGGCGATGCAGGACGCCGGCAGCGTCGCCGGCTCCGGCGAGCAGCCGAAAGGCGGGTCGATCGCGGTGATCTTGACACTCTCCAGCCTGCCGAGACCGTCGATGCCGACCGCATCGCCGATGCGGACCGGACCGGAGAAGGCATTCGGCCCCTCATTCGTGATGGTGATCTCGAACGAGCAGGGCGCGCCTGGCTGGCATTCGCTGTCGCCGGTCTTCTCGACGCGGATCGTGGAGGCCCCACCGCCCTTCGCGCAAGCCTGGCCGATCGGATAGACGATGTCGTCGCGGGGCGCCGGCCCAAAAGAGCCGCGCGCGCAGTTCTCGAACGCGTCATTGCCGCCGACCGTCACGTCGAAGTGCCGGCTGGTTCCGGGCGTCATGACGGCGCCGGCAATCTGGCAAGACAGCGTGTTGGCGGGCACTGGCCCGCAGTTCCAGTCGGCGCCGTCCGGGGTCACGGTCCGGACAGCGACCGGCGCGCCGCCCGACACCAGCGTGGCGGCATCGTTGACCCGCACCGGACCGGTGGGGGCAGCAGTGCCGGCATTGGTCACGGTGATGCGGCAGGATACCGAGGACGCACCGGCCAGCGAGCTCTCGCACGCCTTGGTGATGCGCAGGCCGGGCTTGGCGCCATTCGGACGGCGGATGCGCTCGGTCGCGCACGCC
>NZ_RZSF01000092.1:0-20468 GCF_004023325.1 Mesorhizobium sp. M1A.F.Ca.ET.072.01.1.1
GAGCCGATGGGCCGCAATCGGCCTGGAGGAAAGGCCGGCTGGACCGAGCTGTTCTTTCTCGACGAGGTGACGGCGCTCGCGACCGGGCACCGGCCCTGCTTCTTCTGCCGGCGCGCGGGGGCAGCCGATTTCGTGCGGCGCTTCGGCGAGGTCTTCGGCATTGCCGAACCGCGCGCGCCGATGGTCGACAAGCGGCTGCACAAGGAGCGGCTGGCCTCCGGCGGGCGTCCGCCGGCCGTCTCATCGGACGAACTCGCCGGTTTGCCTGATGGAGCAGTCGTGGCCGAGGGGGAGACCGCCTATGCGCTCCGCGGCGGCAAGGCGCTCGAATGGTCCTTCGCAGGCTATGCCGAGCCCGTCTTGTTCAATCGCCTCGCCGGGCGATCGCTGCGACTGCTCACGCCTGCCACAAGTGTTTCGGTGCTGAGACATGGTTACGCGCCGGTCTGGCATCCGTCCGCCGATACTTGACGACAACCCGCGCCTCGCCCATTGCTCGGCCCATGCGCGCCAACTACAAAATGCAGCGGCTGTTCGTGCCGGACGATCTCGGACCGGGCTTCGAATTCGATGCTGGACAGCAGCAGAGCCACTATCTCGCGCATGTGATGCGGCTCGGCGAAGGCGCGGAGGTCCTGCTCTTCAACGGCCGCGACGGCGAGTGGTCGGCTTCGATCGCCGGCAAGACCAAGAAAGCCGTGCGGCTCAAGGTGCTTACCCTGCAGCGGCCGCAGCCGCCGCTGCCCGATCTTGTCTATTGCTTCGCCCCGCTGAAGCAGGGCCGGCTCGACTATCTGGTGCAGAAAGCGGTCGAAATGGGCGCCGGCATCCTGCAACCGGTCATCACTCAGCACACACAAGTGGCCAAGCCTGGCATTGATCGGCTGCGCGCCAATGTCGTCGAAGCGGCCGAGCAATGTGGCATCCTGGCGGTGCCAAAGGTGTGCGAAGCAGAGAAGCTGGAGCGGCTGCTCGGCGGCTGGGACAAGGAACGGCGGCTGATCTTCTGCGACGAGGATGCCTCGACCAACAATCCACTGCCAGCCTTGCAGAAGGTAAGCGAGAAGAAACTCGCGCTGCTGGTGGGGCCGGAGGGCGGCTTTTCCGATGACGAGCGCAGGATGCTGCGGGCGCTGCCCTTCGTCAGCGCCATTCCGCTCGGGCCGCGCATCCTGCGCGCCGACACCGCGGCGGTCGCGGCGCTCGCGGTGATCCAGGCGACGATCGGCGACTGGTGATCAAATCCAGTTGAGGCGTGGCTCAGGATTTTTCGCTTGATCGGCTACTGGCATTTCGTCCATCTAGCGCCCGGCGGCTAGCTGACGGCTGCGGAGGGCTTTCTTATGGCGCGCGACACAACCGATATCCAGCCCATCGAAGGCATCGAAGAACTCGTCGGCTATCTGGCGGCCGGCAACAAGCCGCGCGACAAATGGCGGATCGGCACCGAGCACGAGAAGTTCCCCTTCTATGTCGATGGCAACGCGCCGGTGCCCTATGGCGGCGAGCGCGGCATCCGCGCCATCCTGGAAGGCATGCAGGAAAAGCTCGGCTGGGATCCGATCATGGATGCCGGCCGCATCATCGGCCTGGTCGAGCCGACAGGCCAGGGCGCGATCTCGCTGGAGCCGGGCGGGCAGTTCGAGCTCTCCGGCGCGCCGCTGGAGACGATCCACCAGACCTGCCGGGAGGGCAACGCGCATCTGGCGCAGGTGCGCGAGATCGCCGAGCCGCTCGGCATCCGCTTCCTCGGCCTCGGCGGCAGCCCAAAATGGTCGCTTGCCGAAACGCCGAAAATGCCGAAGTCGCGCTACGAGATCATGACCCGCTACATGCCGAAGGTCGGCTCCAAGGGCCTCGACATGATGTATCGCACCTGCACGATCCAGGTGAATCTCGACTTCGAAAGCGAAGTCGACATGCGCCGCAAGATGCAGGTGTCGCTGAAGCTGCAGCCGCTGTCGACGGCGCTGTTCGCCAACTCGCCCTTCACCGAGAGCCGGCCGAACGGGCTGCAGAGCTGGCGCGGCGACATCTGGCGCGACACCGACAACCAGCGCTCCGGCATGCTCGAATTCTGCTTCGCGCCGGATTTCGGCTTTGCCGACTATGTCGAATGGGCGCTCGACGTGCCGATGTATTTCGTCATCCGCGACGGGCAGTATCACGACATGACGCGCTACACCTTCCGCCAGTTCATGGCGGGTGCCGCGCGCTCGCAAGTGCCCGACGGCCTGCCGACGATGGGCGACTGGGCGAACCACCTCTCCACCCTCTTCCCCGATGTGCGGCTGAAGCGCTTCCTCGAGATGCGCGGCGCCGACGGCGGACCGTGGCGGCGCATCTGCGCGCTGCCAGCTTTCTGGGTCGGCCTGCTCTATGACGAACAGGCGCTGGACGCCGCGGAGACGCTGACCTCGAGCTGGACCTACGAAGAAGCGCTGGCGATGCGCAACGCCGTGCCGGAGCACGGCATTTCGGCGCCGTTCCGCAACGCCACCTTGCGCGAGGTTGCCCGCGACGTGCTGGCCATCGCCCGCACGGGCCTGAAGAACCGCGCCAAGAAGAACCGCGACGGCTATGACGAGACGTCGTTCCTCAACACGCTCGACGAGGTCGTGGCGCGCGGCACCACCAGCGCCGAGGAGATGCTTTCGGCATATCACACGCGCTGGGGCGGCTCGATCGAGCCGGTGTTCATGGAATATGCCTACTGACCGTTCGCCGGCCACCTGAGCCGTGGCTCGGCAAAAGCTGCTTCATTCGGTGATGGAAACGAACTAGGCTCCGCCGTGAGGATATTGCGGAGGAGATCTCATGCCTTCCCTGTTCGATATTTTTTTGCAAGCCCAGAACGGCGCCGGCATGCAGGCGCTGGCCCAGCAGTTTGGCCTTTCGATGCAGCAGGCGCAGGCCGCGGTGCAGGCGCTGCTGCCGGCCTTCTCACAGGGGCTTCAGCGCAACACCGCCGATCCCTATGGAATGGGTGCTTTCATGACGGCGATGGCGAGCGGCCAGCACGCCAAGTATTTCGAGGACGCAACCCGGGCCTTCACGCCGCAAGGCATCGATGAAGGCAACGGCATTCTCGGCCATCTGTTCGGCTCGAAGGACCTGTCACGCGCTGTCGCGGCCCAGGCCGCGCAGGCGACCGGCCTGAGCCAGCAGGTGCTGCAGCAGATGCTGCCGGCGATGGCGTCGATGATGATGGGCGGATTGTTCAAGCAGACCAACAGCCAGATTCAGGCCGCCGGCGGCTTCGGTGGCGGCGGCAATCCTTTCGGCGAGATCATCGAGGAGATGATGCGGCAGGCGGGAGGCAGCGCACAGGCCCCGCAGCCGGCGCCAAATCCCTATGGCGACAATCCGCTCGGCAAGGTGCTGCAAGACATGTTCGGCGGCGGCGCCCAACAGCCGCAAAGCCAACCGCAGCAGGCGCCGAACCCTTACGGCGACAATCCGCTGGGCAAGATGTTCGAGGAAATGCTGCGGCAAGGCGGCGGTTTCGGCACGCCAGCGGGACAGCAGGCGCCGCAGCAATCCCAGCCGCAGCCGCAAGCCAATCCGAGCGGCCGGCCGAGAAATCCATTCGACGACATCTTCGGCAGGATGTTCGAGACCGGCGCGCAGCAGCGCGAGGAATATCAGAAGGGCATGGAGACGATCTTCGACCAGTTCAAGCGCGGGATGGACCGATGGTAGGGCGCTCCACTCAAAAGAAAAATGCCCGGTCCTGGAGGGGAACCGGGCAATGTGCAGGCAGGCCGGCGGGGAACCGGCAGGGAGTGTGGGAGCCTGCATGAAACTTGGTCGCGCCGAGCCCTCGAAAGGTTCAGCGCGAGCGCAAACGCAGCCGGCGAAGCCGCTCACGCGACCTTGCGGGCGAGGTCCTCGATCATATCGGCGCGCTCTTCTGCGATTGCGCGCAGCTTCACCGTCGGATCGCGGCCGAAAGGCACGCTGACGGCGACGTGGAGGTCGGCGCGGGTCAGGCCGATATCGGCAAGCTCGGCATCCGACATCTCGCCAAGGCGATAAAAGGCGCGGCGGTTTTTCCAGGCGCGGAAGGCATCGGCGACCGCATTGAGCACGCGGGTCGCAACGGCCGGACGCGTGGTGATGCGCGGGGTCTCGGAGGCGAATTCGATCGTGGTCATGTCAGTCTCTCCTTCGGAGTCGAGCGACGAAACCATGCAATCGGCGCCTGGGAGGAGCGCCGTTGCGGTCTCGATACAGTTAACGTGACGCATGTCGTTGCCCCCCAAAACCGGGGGCACTCTTGGGCGACATGCAGTGCCTTCATGTGAACAATGGCAATTTGCCACGCCGCGATTGATTAATCCAACGAATGTTTCTAATCTTTAGCATCAACACGAATGATGGATTGGACCGATGAAAGCGCCGCTCGATCTCGATCAGTTGCAGACCTTCATCTCGATTGCCGACACCGGCAGCTTCACGCGGGCTGCCGAGGAGGTGCACCGGACACAGTCTGCGGTGTCGATGCAGATGCGCCGTCTTGAGGAGCGGATCGGCAAGCCGCTGTTCGAAAAGGATGGTCGCACCAACAAGCTGACTGAGGAAGGTGACAGGCTGCTTTCCTATGCAAGGCGGCTGATCTACCTCAACCGCGAGACTTTGGCGGCCTTCGACGACCAGCGGCTCGAAGGCACGATACGGATCGGCACGCCGGATGACTATGCAGACCGCTTCCTGCCCGAGATCATGGCGCGCTTCTCGCGCTCCAACCCGCGTGTGGAGCTCACCGTCATCTGCGAGCCGACGCCGGGCCTGGTCGAGCACATCAAGCGCGGCAATCTCGACCTCGCGCTGGTGACGCACAACGACACGCGCGGCCAGTCGGAGGTGGTGCGGCGCGAGCCGCTTCTATGGGTCACCTCGGCCAATCATGCCACGCATGAGCAGGAAATCCTGCCGATGGCGTTCGGCCGGCCGAACTGCATCTGGCGGCGCGCAGCGGTCGACGTGCTCGACCGGCAGAACCGCGAATACCGCGTGCTCTTCTCCAGCTTCTCGGCGACCGTGATCACCGCCGCCGTGCTTTCCGGCCTCGCCATCTCAGTGCTGCCGGAATGCGCGCTCAGGCCCGGCATGCGCGTGCTCGGCGAGGCCGACGGGTTCGACGCGCTGCCGGATTGCCGCATCGGCATCATGCGCGGCCAGACCTCGCAGCCGGAGATCGTCGATGCTCTGGCCCGCCATATCGCGGAAAGCCTGGACAATATTTCCGTGCCGGTCAGCGAAGAGACGGGAAGCTTCGACTTCGCGGCACTCGCCTTCGCCAAGATGAAGCGGACCAAGGCAAACCAGATCCTGCCTGGATGGTAGGGGTTCAGGCGCGAGCGGCGGCGGGCTGAATCTCGTCCGGCGAAGCTAAACCGGAAAGGCCGAGCAGTTGGACCGGCTCAAGCGGCGGCGACAAGAAATAGCCCTGGAGTTGCCGGCAGCCCATTGCGACCAGCAGCATCTTCTGCGCCTCGGTCTCCACGCCCTCGGCGGTGACGTCGACCCCGAGCGCCATGGCAAGATCGATCAGGGCCTTGACGATCGCGGCCGAGTTGGCGTCGCCATCGAGAAGCCGCACGAAGGAGCGGTCTATCTTGAGCTTATCCATGGCGTGGCGACGCAAGTAGCTGAGCGATGAATAGCCGGTCCCGAAATCGTCCAGAACGATGCCGACGCCCAGCTGCCGCAAGGTGGTCAGAGCCGCCCTCGAAGCATCGCTGTTGTCCAGAAGCACGCTTTCGGTGATCTCGAACTGCAGGCGCTGCGGCGCCAGCCCGGTGTCGGCAAGGATCGACGCGACCTGTTCGGGAAAGCCGGCGTCGCGCAACTGGAGCGGCGATACGTTGACGGCGAGCCACGGCAGGCCGGTTCGCACGGCGAAACGGCAGGCCTCCTGCAGCACCCACGCGCCGAGTTGGCCGATCATGCCGCGCTCCTCGGCGATGGCGATGAATTGCGCCGCCGGCAATGCGCCATGCACATCATGCCCCCAGCGGATCAGCGCCTCCGCGCCGAGGATCGTCTTGCCGTTCGCCGCGAACACCGGCTGGTAGGCGAGCCCGATACCGGTGCCGCCGTCGAGAGCCTTGCGAAGCTCGGTCTCGACTGTGCGCTTGCGCAAGAGCAGGTCGTCCATGTCGCCGGCGAAGACCTGGTGCCGGCCCCGGCCGTTCTTCTTGGCTTCGTAAAGCGCGATGTCGGCCTTGCGCAGCAGATCGTCGGCATCCGTTTCGCCGCCGTCCGATAGCGCGATGCCGATCGAGGCGCTGACGAAGACCTGATCTTCCATGAGCTTGAACGGCTCCTGCAACTTCTGCAGCAGCCGCTCGGCGATATCCTCGGCGGCACGGATATCGCGGATGTCGACGAGGATCAGCGCGAACTCGTCGCCGCCCAGCCGCGCCACGGTATCCACCTCGCGAACGGTGTGCTGGAGCCTGGCCGCTGTCTGACGCACAAGCTCATCGCCCGCCGGATGGCCGAGCGTGTCATTGATGTGCTTGAAGCGGTCGAGATCGAGATAAAGCAACGCCACCCTTCCCATCTCGTGAACCGCCATATCCTGGCTGGCCCTGAGCAGGGCCCGACGCAAGCGGTCCTCGAACAAAGCCCGGTTGGGCAGGCCGGTGAGCGTGTCGTGGAAAGCGAGATATTGCGCGTCGTCCTGGCTTGTCTGCAGCGCGGACGAGGCGCGGCGGAGCCTGCGCAGCAGAAACGCCAGAACGCCGGCCGCGACAAGCAGCGCCAAGGCCAGCGCCGGGGCCATCTTGCGCACCAGCGTGAGACCTGGCCGTTCCTGGTCCCAGCCGACATAACCGAGGATGATACCGCGGGAATCGACCAGAGGCACCGCAGCGGCTCCGACCGATTGCGACAGCGGCACGAGACGCGCGCCGTCGAGCAGATATTTTTTGGCGATCTTGCCGATGACCGCGTCGTTGATGAACTCTACCGAAACGTGCAGATATTCGGTGCCGGGCGCCTGCGTGACCCGGTCCGTACTCGGCACCAGCGCCATGACGCTCAGGATCGCCGGTTTTCCCTGGAGCGACACAAGGTCCTCCGCGACCATCTTGGCCGGCTGGCCGGAAGCGTCCGCCTTCTGTGGCTCAGCCAGCATGCGGCGCAGCTTCTCGATGGATGGCTGCAAGGCAGGCTCGTCATCGCCATAGGCGGACGCATCGACCACCTTACCTTCCTGCATGGCATGGACCGGACGATTGGCGGCATCGAGAATGTAGACCCGGTTGTGACCGTAATAGGTATACATCCAGACGCTGAGGTTCTCCTCGATCCAGGTCCAATTGCCGGCCCTGACATTGGCGACCGCGTCATCCCAGACCGTAACGCTTTCCTGTTCACGCTGAACAGACGCAATCTGGTCCTTCAAACCCTCGTCGATGAATATTTTCTGCCGTTCGAGCGAGGCGTTGTCAGCCTGGGCTGCCGCGTAGAAGCCGAAGCCGACGACCATGGCCAGCGCGAAAACGGCCAACGTCAGGACGGTCAGCGTCACCTGATGCGTCAAAGGTCTGGTGTTGGCGGTTGCGCTCATGTGTTTCCGGCTGGCTCTTGCTACCGCCAGTCAAAGCAAATCGGGCTTAAGATCGCGTTATAATATTAGCGAGATTTCAGCTCTGCCTTGACGCCGCCCGATAAGCGTTCCCCAATCAGAGCATGAGCGAAGCAGCAACCGAATCACGCAGCAATGCCACCGAATATACGGTGAGCGAGATTTCCGGCGCGTTGAAGCGCACGGTCGAGGATGCTTTCGGCAATGTGCGGGTGCGCGGCGAGATTTCCGGCTACCGCGGCCCGCATTCCTCCGG
The DNA here is from genome assembly GCF_004023325.1 of Mesorhizobium sp. M1A.F.Ca.ET.072.01.1.1. Lineage (NCBI taxonomy): Bacteria > Pseudomonadati > Pseudomonadota > Alphaproteobacteria > Hyphomicrobiales > Phyllobacteriaceae > Mesorhizobium > Mesorhizobium sp. M1A.F.Ca.ET.072.01.1.1. The sequence goes on from NZ_RZSF01000092.1 coordinate 7,857, forward strand.
GCACGCCTATTTCGCGCTGAAGGACGACCGTGCGCGGATCGAGGCCGTGGTCTGGAAGACCACGATGGCGCGGCTGAAATTCCGCCCCGAGGAAGGGATGGAAGTGATCGCCAGCGGCAGGCTGACGACCTATCCCGGAAAATCCAACTACCAGATCGTCATCGACAATCTGGAGCCGGCCGGCGCCGGCGCGCTGATGGCGCTGCTGGAAGAGCGCAAGCGGCGGCTGCAGGCCGAAGGCCTGTTCGATGCCGGCCGCAAGCGGCGGTTACCATTCATGCCGCGCGTCATCGGCGTCATCACCTCGCCCACGGGCTCGGTGATCCGCGACATCATCCATCGCATCAAGGACCGTTTTCCGCTCACTGTGCTGGTGTGGCCGGTCCGGGTCCAGGGCGACACGACCGCAAAGGAAGTGACCGCAGCCGTCAACGGCTTCAACGCACTGACCTGGGACGGCGCAATCCGCCAGCCCGATCTCCTGATCGTGGCGCGCGGCGGCGGCAGCCTCGAGGACCTTTGGGGTTTCAACGACGAAGGGCTGGCGCGCGCCGTCGCCGCCTCGCGCATTCCGATCATCTCGGCCGTCGGACACGAGACCGATTGGACGTTGGTAGATTTCGTCGCCGACATGCGGGCGCCGACGCCGACGGGCGCCGCCGAGATGGCAGTGCCGGTCAAGGCGGAGCTCGAAGCGACACTGGCAAATCTCGGCGCGCGGCTTAGTGCCTGCACCTCGCGGCACCTGGATCGCAAGCGCCAGGCGGTGCGCGCCGCGGCGCGGGCGCTCCCCTCACCCGACCAGCTGCTGGCGTTGCCGCGCAGGCGCTTCGACGAGGCAACGAGCCGGCTCGGCCGCGGGCTGACGGTGAGCATCGAACGCAAGCGCGCAAGGCTGGAGCGGCAGCGGCTGACGCCGGCCACCTTGTCGCGTCGCCTCAATGAGACGCGCAGGCTGACAGGCCGCGACATCGCCCGCGCGCGGGCCGCGTTCTTCGCAATCGTGCGGCAAAGCCGGGCGCGCTTTCAGCGCAACTCGGCAAGGCTGTCGCCGGCGCCGGTCGTCAGGCGCCAGAAGCTGCAGGCCGACACGCTGGCCGGACTGACCCGCCGCCAGGAGCAGGCGACGGCGCGGCGGCTTGACCGCCTGCGTGCCGCTCTTACCCAGGCCGACCGGCTGCTCACCACGCTGTCGCACAAGGCCGTGCTGGCGCGCGGCTTCGCGCTGGTCAAGGACGCCGATGGGACCGTCGTCAAGCGCGTCGCGGAGCTGGCGCCGGGTGCGGCGCTGCAGCTGGAGTTCGCCGACGGCAATGCAGAGGCCATCGCCACCAGCGGCGGCGCGCGGCCGAAGTTGGCCGCCAAGCCCTCGGGCAAGGCCAAGGAGCCGGACAACCAGGGCTCGTTGTTCTGAAATGAGCAGGAGCGACCCGCATCTGCGCACGCCGTCGGGCAAGCCGCGCCTGCGCTCGTTCAACGTCGCACTGGACGGCACGCCCGGCCGCTTCAACGCCATCACCGACGTGCCGGGCGTCGCGGTCGGCTATACGACGCTGATTGCCGGCGGGGGCCCGCTGCAAGTCGGGATAGGACCGGTGCGCACCGGCGTGACTGCGATCCTGCCGAGACCTGTCGGCCAACTGGCGACGCCGGTGTTTGCCGGCGTGTTCAGCCAGAACGGCAATGGCGAGCTGACCGGCACGCATATCATCGAGGAGACCGGCGCCTTCGACCTGCCGGTTACCATCACCAACACCCATTCCTGCGGCCTTACCCGCGACGGAACGCTGCGCTGGATGAGCCGGGGGCTGCCGGCGGCGCTCGACAGCGCCTGGGGCCTGCCGGTGGCGGCGGAGACCTATGACGGCTTCCTCAACGACATCAACGGCCACCATGTGAGCTTCGAGCATGTCGCCTCGGCGCTCGACGGCGCGACGGACGGCGCGATTGAGGAAGGCAGCGTCGGCGGCGGCACCGGCATGATCTCGTTCGGCTTCAAGGCCGGGTCAGGCACCGCCTCGCGCATCGTCGAATGGCAAGACAGAAGCTACATGCTCGGCGTGTTCGTGCAGGCGAATTTCGGCAAGCGGCGCAACTTCACCATTCGCGGCCGGCATGTCGGGCCGGAACTCGCCGAGCCGGCGATCCGCGAAGGCACGCCGCGCGCCGAAAAGGGCTCGATCATCGCCGTCGTCGCCACCGATGCGCCATTCCTGCCGCACCAGATGAAGCGCCTCGCCAGGCGCGTGCCGCTCGGCATCGCCCTGACCGGCGGCTACGGCTACCACAGCTCGGGCGATATCTTTCTTGCCTTCTCGACCGCCAATCCCGAGGCCGCGCTGGCGGCTTCAGGCCGCGTCGCCCGCGCGGAGTTCATTCCCGATGTCGATATCGACCCGTTCTTCGATGCTGTGGTGCAAGGGGTGGAGGAGGCGATCCTCAACGCGCTCGTCGCCAATGAGGACATGACCGGGCGCGACGGCAATTTCGTGCCGGCGCTGCCAAAGGCGTGGCTGAAGGACAATTTCGGCTAAGTCGGACGCTCGGCTGAGGTCAGACAAACCGCGCGCACGGTATCTTATTCGGACGGCTTGTCCGACGTCGTCCGTTGCTCGCTCTCTTCGGCGACTTCCTCAAGGCGCGAAGCGATCAGTTCCTGGATGTCGCCGACCTCTTCCTGGATGTCTTCCAGAAGGATGCCTTCCTCGGCGGCCTTGGCGCAGCACTCCTTGGCGAGAGTTTCGGCCTGCTCGTCGATCTTCACCGGCGAATGCTGGCATTGGACCTTTTCGCCAATCCATCCGCGCAAGAACTCGATCGCATGTTCACTCATACTGCTTTTCCCTAGCGGCAATGCCGGTTGGTAGTCATGAACGCTCGCGTCCCGCCACGGGACGCAGGCCCATTCGAGCCGAGTCGGCCTCTGCCGGCAAGACGTCTTGCCAATGGGACAAGATGCCTTGCCCATGGGACAAGATGCCTTGCTCAGGGTCCGCGGAGCCGAAGGACTGGAAAGGTTCGAGGGACACGTTCAGATTGTTGAGGATGATGCTTTGGCCAGGATCGTCAAAGATCCGCTCTGTTGTTTTTGCTTGTTTTCTTCCGGTTTTTCAGACCGATTTCCGTCACAACACCACGCATTTACGGCGATCTCGCAGGCGCAGCCAAGGGGCGAGAAACCGAAAGCCGCCGCTATATAGTGATATCCCCATACAATGTCGACTCTGATCGTCGTGCCTGCTTCTTTCCGCCGCGTCAGGCGGGCGGCGGACAGCCTTTCGGGGAAGGTCTCGGCACCCTGCTGCGCATCTGGGCATGACGCTGCGCCATACTTGGCAGGTGGCGATCACCATCGCCTCGACTTTCGTTGCCGCGACGCTGCAGCTTCTCATTCCACATTCGTTGCGGCGCGCCATCGACCAGGCGCAGGGCGTGATGGTTGCGGGCGGCGGGACGGCTGCCGAACAGGCGCTTCGGAACACGGCTCTGATACTGCTGGTCGTCAGCGTCCTGCGCGGTCTTTTCACGATGGCGCAGAACGAGGCCGTCGGCCATCAGACCGGCTATGAGCTGAGCCTGGCCTTCTTCGAGGTGCGCGGGCTGCTCAGCCTGAGCTGCCCTTCGTCGCCCGGCGATGCTTCGTCACCCAATAGAGGAATGGGACGCGGCGGCCGGAAAAGCGACGTGACCGCCAGGAAGTCGATGGTACCGTTGGCTGGGCTCGAACCAGCGACCCCCAGATCCACAATCTGGTGCTCTAACCAACTGAGCTACAACGGCACATCCGCCTGAGCGCAATCCGAGGAGAAATCATTCCCCGCGTCCGCTCCGTCGTCGGCGATGCGTCCAATACGGATTATCGGAGTCTAATTCAAGGCCTTTGATGAGGCAAAGATCCGATGAACGAACCCGCGCAGTCCCGATTGGGCAAAAGAAAAGGCCGGCGGGAGGAGGTGCCGGCCTTTTCCTGTTACGAGCCAGCGGGAGGAGGAGCTGGCTGGTCACCCCGGAGAGCAAAGGGAGGAGGTTCACACTCCGGGTATTCATCTTATCAATTCATCGCACATCTATTTGTCTGACGAAATGCGACGTTTTGATGCATCGTTGAGTTGCGCCTGAAATCAGGCCGCCTTGATGTCCTTGAACGCCTTCTCGAAAGCGGTCTTCACCGGCTTCGAGACGTCCTCGACAGCCTTGGAGGCGACGGCCTGAAAGTCCTTGGCCTGCTCGACGGCCATCTCGGCGCGCTTGCGCAGGAAGGCAGTCTGCAGCTCGACGACTTCCGACAGCGTCTTGGCGCTGACCAGGGCTTCAAGGTGCGAGAAGCTGGCCTCGGCATTGGCGCGAAGGATGGCGATGGTCTTCAGCGAGACATCGCCGGAAACGGTCTTGGCGGTCTCGTAGGTCGACTCCAGAACCTTCTGGGTCTCCTCGGCGCCGTTCTTCAGTTTGGTATAGGCCTCTTTCGACTGCTCGACGCCTTTCTCGGCGAAGGCGCGGATCTGGTCGGTGGCCTTGGAAGCGTCAAAGCTCGGGAATTCAACGTTCTCGATGGTCTCAGCGGTCTTGGCAGTCTTGGACATTTTCCAACCTTTCAAGGGCAGCGGCTTTGACGGAAAGCCGTCTCGTTCATGTATGATGGCAATATAAAGGCAAGTTTTGTGCATTGCAATATCTTTGTTGCACTGCACCATAAAAAAATCGCCCCGCCATTAACCAAGAGCCCAGAGATTTCGGCCGATACACGGCATGGCTTGTGGACCTTGGTCCCGTACGCTTTTATTAACAAAGCGTTAACTCAAAAAGCCCGCCTGGAAGGTCCGCCAGTGCCGCCTGAAAACTACTCCTTCCTCGACGTCGCCGTGCTCGACGCTGTGCGCCAGCGCTTCGCCGCCGGCGACGCGCTGGCCATACTGTCGGCCGATCTCGAGCAGGTGATCTGGGCCAACGGGCCAGGTGCCGCGGTTTTCGGCTATCCGGAAATCGAAGCAATCATCGGCGCTTCCGCGCGGCTGCCGCTAATTGCCAGGCGGCAGATCATGGCGACCAGCGGCTTTCCGGATATCGGCAGCGACCGCGCCGTCACCGTGCGGCTGGCGACCGGCATGGTCAGCCGCGCCGTCGGCTTGCTCGCCAGCGCGGTAACGATGCCGGACGGCGAAAAGGCGATCATGCTGGCGATGCCCGCGGCGCAGACCGGCTCGCGCGGCGCCGCCGAAATCGCCAGCCGCGCCATTGGCGGCTTCACCGAGGCCGGACATTTCATCGCCTTCGTCGATGCCCAAGGCCATGTCGAGGCGGCTTCGGAGGGATTTGCCGCGCTCGGCATCAGGCCGGAGACGCTCGCCGCCCTGGTCGCGGACGTGGCAAGTGTTGGAGACCGCATCGTCAAGCGGCTTGTTCCCGGCGCAAGTACCTCGTACCCGGCCGGCTTTGCGCGCTTGACCGACGCGCGCCATCTCCTGGTGGTGATCGACGAAGACCAGCTCGACGGCGAGCGGAACGACCAGCCCGACGCCGGTAAGTCGGCAGCGCCGGAAAGCGCGCCCGCCGTCTCCGAAGACAAAAACACCACAGTCAGCGCCGAGCCGGGCCGAGAGAACAATACCCAGTCTCCGGCCGCGGCAACGGGCGAAAAAGCAGACGCGGCCCCGGCGGCGGCCACGGATGACGCCCAGCCAACGCAAAGGACCGCGGCCACGGCCGACCGCGCGCCGGATGCTGCGCTGGTAGGCGGTGCCGGCCCGGCGCAGCATGACCATTGGTATTTCAATGCCGGCGGCGACGATGTGAAGGGGCCGGAGAGGCCGCCACAGATCGGACCGGCGGAGGTCGCGGCCGGAAGCCGGCAGCACACCGCCGGAACGGCGGCGGCCGAGCCGAGCGCGGCGCGCAACATCGACCGTTCGGCGCCGCCGCTGCGTTTCGTCTGGCGGACCGACGCCGAAGGCAAGTTCAGCGCGCTGTCGCCGGAATTCGCCGATATCGTCGGCAAACCCGCCGCCGATGTGATCGGTCGCCGCTTCAGGGATGTCGCGACGACTTTCGGCCTCGACGCATCGGGCGAGATCGCCACTCTGCTCGAGCGGCGCGATACCTGGTCGGGACGCTCGGTGCTGTGGCCGGTGGCGGGCACGGACCTGAAGATCCCCGTCGATCTTGCGGCGCTGCCGGTCTATGGCCGCAGCCGCGCCTTCGAAGGCTTCCGCGGCTTCGGCGTCGCGCGCAGCGCCGACGCCGTTGTCGACCCGGAAGCGCTCGGCATGGCGCTGGTGCCCAATGGCGCCGCTCCGACAGAACCCGAACCTGCCGCCGGGCAACCCGCGGCCGAGCCGGCGAAACCTGCCGACCCGTTCCTGGGCGAAGTGCCGGCGCTGACCATCGTGCCCAAGCCGGAGCGCCGCTATGCCGACAAGGTGATCCGGCTGGCCGAGCACCGGCAGCCGGCCAACGACAAGCAGCCGGGAAATGACAGGCCGGCGAGTGAGAAAGGGCTGTCGATCCTCGAGCGCAGCGCCTTTCGCGAAATCGGCGAGCGGCTGCGGAAGGACAGTTCCGGCCCTGCCGAGCCGCCAAGCGGCGTAACCGCGGGTGCTCAAAAGCAACCAGATGCGGCTGCAACCGCCGACAATGCTCCCACGGCCGAACAACCGACCGGTGAGAGGAAGACCGACCACTCCGATCTGAACGCGACTGACGCGACCTCGCCTGAGCCGGCCATGCCGGAAGGCAACGAGGCCATTGATACGGCCGAAGCGGAGACCGAGGCGGAAGATCAGAAGGATCTGGCTCGGCTCGACGGCCTCGATGTTCCCGAGGCACCCGCTGGAAAAGACGAAACGCCCGCTGTCTCCGGCTCGTTGCTCAACTATGCCGGGCGCGAGAACGCTGCCGACGAAGCGCAGGAAGCGGCGGGCTCCGACAACCGCCAAACCGCAGCGGCGGACAGGGCAGCCGAACCGACGGCCGAGCGGCCGGCAGCCGAAGCCCCTGCCCCAGAGGCAGGCGCTGGCGACGACGACGGTATGACCGCCGACGATTTTCGCGACGCGGAAGACAGCGAGGACTGGGCCGGTTCCAACCGGGACGGCGCCCTGCCCGCGCCTGAACAGCCTGGCGAAGCGAAAGCGCGGCCGGAAAGGCCGCGCCTCAGGGAGCCGCCGCTCAAGCTCGAGGGCTTCGTGCCCTCGGCTTTCTCAACCGGGGAAGGAGGCAGGGCTCCCGACACGTCCATCCTCGCCAGGCTGCCTGTGCCGCTGCTCATCCATTCCGGCGACGTGCTGCACTATGCCAATGAGGCGTTTCTCGAGCTCACCGGCTACGACGCGCTGGAAGACCTTGCCGATGCTGGCGGGCTCGGCGCGCTGTTCGCCGACCATTACGCCGATGATGGCGAGACCGACGAAAGCGATCGTTCACTGAAGCTCACAACCCGCCAGGGCCAGGAATTCCCGATCGATGCGCTCCTGCGCTCGGTGCCGTGGTGCGGCGGCAAGGCGCTGATGCTGGTGGTTCGTCGCTCGGGCGAGGACGAGGCGCCCTCCGCCCATCTCAGCGCGGCCAATGACGAGCCGAACCAGCAGCCGGACGTGTCCGAGCTGAAGTCGCGAATCGCTGAAATGCGCACCATCATCGACACCGCCACCGACGGCGTGGTGCTGATCGGCCGCGACGGCAACATCCGCTCGATCAGCCGCCCGGCTGAAGCCCTGTTCGGCTTTGACAGCGACGAGATCGCCGGCAAGCCCTTTGCCTCGCTGTTTGCCATCGAGAGCCAGCGCGCGGCGCGCGACTATCTCGTCGGCCTTTCCGAACCTGGCGTGGCAAGCTTGCTGAACGACGGGCGCGAGGTGATCGGCCGCGAGGCGCAAGGGCGCTTCATCCCGCTGTTCATGACCATCGGCAGGCTGCCCAACGACAGCGGCTTCTGCGCCGTCGTGCGCGACATCACGCAGTGGAAGCGGGCCGAGGAAGACCTCACCCAGGCGCGCGCCGTGGCCGAGCGCGCCTCCTCGCAGAAGACGGATTTCCTGGCCCGCATCAGCCATGAGATCCGCACGCCGCTCAACGCCATCATCGGCTTTTCCGAACTGATGGTGGACGAGAAGTTCGGCCCGGTCGCCAACGACCGCTACCGCGACTATCTGCGTGACATCAACCGTTCGGGCAACCACGTGCTCGACCTCGTCAACGACCTGCTCGACATCTCCAAGATCGAGGCCGGCCAGCAGGAGATGTCCTATGAGGCGGTGTCGCTCAACGACACGCTGGCCGAAACGGTGGCGATGATGCAGCCGCAAGCCAACCGCGAGCGCGTCATCATCCGCTCGAGCTTCGCCTCGCGGCTGCCGGAAGTGGTGGCGGATTTGCGGAGTGTGCGCCAGATTGCGTTGAACATCCTGTCGAACGCCATCCGCTATACCCAGGCCGGCGGCCAGGTTATCGTGTCCACCGCCTACGAGACCTCCGGCGACGTCGTCATGCGCGTGCGCGATACCGGCATCGGCATGACGCCGGCCGAGATCGAGCAGGCACTGAAGCCCTTCAAGCAGATCAATGCGCTCAAACGCGGCCGCGGCGACGGCACTGGCCTCGGGCTGCCTCTGACCAAGGCGATGGTGGAGGCCAACCGTGCCCGCTTCACTATCACATCGACACCTGGCGAAGGCACGCTGGTCGAGGTCGTCTTCCCATCGACGCGCGTGCTGGCCGAATAACGATCCGCAAGACCGAGCTTCGGCCAAAGAAAAAGGCGCCCTGGAGGACGCCTTGGAAAATGGGATGCTGTCACAACGGGGCTTGAGCTGAACCTCAGGGGACGAGGAACGGGATTTCTCCCTCAAGTTACACGCGACTATCGGCGCCGTCCCTTAACAAGTCCTTACCGGGAGCCAAAAAAATTTACGAATGTGTACCACTCGTGAAATCTAGGTAAATTGGACCGACACTATTTCTTAACCATGCCGGGGAGGCCTAATCAGCAAGCTGTGGCAGGTTCCTGAACAGCTCCAGCGCCTCGGGATTGGCGAGCGCTTCCTTGTTCTTGATGGCGCGACCATGCACCACGTCGCGCACGGCAAGCTCGGTGATCTTGCCCGACTTGGTGCGCGGGATGTCGGTGACGGCAACGATCTTCGCCGGCACATGGCGGGGGCTGGCGCCCGAGCGGATTCTGGCGCGGATGCGCTTTTCCAGATCCTCATCGAGGCTCACGCCGGCGGCCAGCCGCACGAACAGCACGACGCGCACGTCGTTGTCGAAATCCTGGCCGATGCAGAGCGCCTCCAGGATTTCCGGCATCTGCTCGACCTGGTTGTAGATCTCAGCCGTGCCTATCCTGACCCCACCGGGATTGAGCGTGGCGTCGGAGCGGCCATGGATGATCATGCCGCCATGCGCGGTCCATTCGGCGAAGTCGCCATGGCACCAGATGTTGTCGAAGCGCTCGAAATAGGCCGCGTGGTACTTCTTGCCATCCGGATCGTTCCAGAAGCCGATCGGCATCGACGGGAATGCCTTGGTGCAGACGAGTTCGCCCTTCTCCTGCCGGACCGGCTTGCCGTCGTCGTCCCACACGTCCACCGCCAGTCCGAGGCCCGGCCCCTGGATCTCGCCGGTCCAGACCGGCTCGGTCGGGACACCCAGCACGAAGCAGGAAACGATGTCGGTGCCGCCGGATATCGAGGCGAGATGCACGTCCTTCTTGATGCCGTCATAGACGAAGCGGAAATCCTCCGGCGACAGCGGCGAGCCGGTGGATGAGATGGTCCGCACGCTTGCAAGGTCGTGGCTGTCGATCGGCTTCAGCCCTGCCTTGCGTACGGAATCGATGAATTTCGCCGAAGTACCGAAATAGGTCATCTTCTCGGCATCGGCGAAATCGAACAGCGCATTGCCGTCGGGGTAGAAGGGCGAACCGTCATAGAGCAGCAACGTCGCCCCCGAGGCGAGGCCTGAGACCAGCCAGTTCCACATCATCCAGCCGCAGGTGGTGAAGTAGAAAAAGCGATCGCCGTCGAGCAGGCCGGCATGCAGCCGCTGTTCCTTGACATGCTGGATCAGCGTGCCGCCGACCGAGTGCACGATGCATTTCGGGATTCCGGTCGTGCCGGAGGAGAACAGAATGTAGAGCGGGTGCGAAAAAGGCAGCCGCTCGAAGGCGAGCGGCCTGGCGGCAAAGGGCGAGAGCGCTCCTTCCAGCGCCTCGGCCTTGTCGATAGTGGCGGCGACATCGGCCGACGTGCCGAGATAGTCGACGATCAGCACCTTGCGCACGGTCGCGAGTTTCTCGGCCACCGCGCGGATCTTGTCGGCGACCTCAATGGCTTTGCCGTTGTACCAATAGCCGTCAGGCGCGATGAAGACGACCGGCTCGATCTGGCCGAAACGGTCGAGCACGCCCTGTTCGCCGAAATCCGGTGAGCAGGAAGACCAGACCGCGCCGATCGAGGCGGCAGCCAGCATGGCAGCGACCGTCTCCGGCATGTTGGGCATCATGGCGGCGATGCGATCGCCCTCTCTGACGCCGATCGACAGGAAGAGCTGCTGCAGGCGCGAAGTGAGCGCATGGAGCTCGTTCCAGGACAGCCGGCGCTCGACCTTGTCCTCGCCGCGGAAGACGATAGCGAGGCTGCCGCCGTTTTTTTTCAGAAGGTTCTCGGCGAAATTGAGTTTCGCATCGGGAAAGAAGGCGGCACCAGGCATCTTCTCGCCATCGACCAGAGCCCGCTCGCCCTTGTCGCCGACAAGTCCGCAAAAGTCCCAGACGAGGTCCCAGAACGCCTCGCGGTCGTCGATCGACCAGCGGTGGAGCTCGGCATAGCTGGAGAAAGCCTGGCCAGACTTCGCAACCGCAGCTTTCATGAAGGCGGTCATGGGCGCGGAGGCGATCCGGTCCTGCGTCGGCGTCCACAAGGGGGTGTCGGCAGCCATATCGTTCCTCCCAAAGCGCGTCGCGATTGCGGCAATTAAGCCTGATGTCGCCTGCGTCGTTGTCCCAAAACCGGCGTGGCGTTGGCGGACCGGACGGGTTTATCGCTTATGCATACCGCAGCGCAGCAGAGCAAGATTTTGTTGAAATGGCCGGCAAGGACACGGCGCAAACGCCATCGGAGGGCCATAAAGACTTGAAAAGCGTCGGCGCTCGGCTACACCCGTCGGGCGATTTGTCGGCAATGGAAACTCACGGGGCGAGATGAGATCATCTTTGATCCGGCGCGGGGTATGGGTAATCGGCGTTGCGGTGCTGGTCATCGCGCTCGCCGTCGCCGCCTTGCCGCTGATTGCCTCGACGCGCATCGTACGCGACCGCATCGCTTGGGAATTGAGCGCCTGGAGCGGTTTTCGCGTGACGATCGACGGCTCGCCGCGCATCGAGGTGTGGCCTAAGTTCCGAGCCATCCTCAGCGATGTGACGCTGTCGCAATGGACGGAGACCGACGCGCCGCCGGTGATCGAAGCCGAGCGCGTCGAAGTCGATCTCTCGGCCATGGCCGCCGTGCAGGGCGACGTCCAATTCTCGACGGCACGGCTGGTGCGGCCGACGATCAGGGTGGAGCGCAAGGCGAGCGGCCTCTATCTGCCGCCGCTGCCGACCGGCGGCCGCATCACGCGCTCGATCGACACTGCGCGCGGCGTGGTCACCGCGAACCCGCAGAAGCCCGACCTCGGCAGACTCCCTTCCGATCCGTTCGGCATCGTCGAGTTCCGCGACGGCCGCGTCGTGACCTCGGTTGGCGGCAAGGATACCGAGATCCTGAGCAGCCTCAGCGGCCAGGTGAACTGGGCGGCGATGAACAGCGACGCCGCGCTCACGGCGACCGGCATATGGCGCGGCGAAAGCGTCCAGATCGATTTTTCCTCGGCGAAGCCGCTGGTGCTGTTTGCCGGAGGGGTCGCCCCCGTCACGCTCGCCTTCAAGGCGGCGCCCGCCACGCTTTCTTTCGACGGCGTCGCCTCGATGTCGGAGAACGGCTATCTGGACGGCCAGGCGAAATTCACCGCCCCTTCGCTGCGACGCCTGCTCGAATGGTCGCAGGCCGGCATGGCGCCTGGTGCTGCGATCGGCTCCGTCTCGGTCGCGAGCAAGGTGGCGGCCTCGGCGGGACGCGCGAAGTTCGAGAACACGACGGTGGCGCTGGACAACAACCCCGGCATGGGAGCGCTGGACTTTTCGTTCAGCGAGCCCCTGCCCGTCATTTCCGGCACGCTTGCGTTCGATACGCTCGATCTTCGATCGGTGCTTTCCGCTTTCACGCCGATCGCTCCGGCCGGCCAGGCAGCCCCCGGCGAGTTCGACACCGGCTTCGCCGACAAGATCAACCTCGATCTCAGGCTGTCGGCAGCGCACGCCACCGCCGGCCCGATACAGCTTGCCGATGTCGCCGCGACCGCGCAGGTCAAGAACGGGCTTGCCGTCTTCGACATCTCCGACGCGTCGGCCTTCAACGGCAACATCCAGAGCAGCCTGCGCTTCGACCGCAAGCCGGACGGCACGCAGGTCGAGTTGCGGCTTTTGGCATCGGACGTCGACACCGGCGCCTTCGCCACCGCGGCGGGGATGACGCGGCTGGTGCCGGCCGGAACCGGAACCGTCTCGGTCATTCTGAAGGG
>NZ_RZSF01000093.1:0-20450 GCF_004023325.1 Mesorhizobium sp. M1A.F.Ca.ET.072.01.1.1
GCCTCGGTGATCGGCGCGAGCCTGTCCAGCCCGTCGCGCTCGGCCTCCAGCCGCGCCATGCTCGCCTTGAGCGCGATCGACTGCCTGGTCAGACGGTTGAGCTCGGCTTGCGCCGCCGTCCGGTCGAGCAGGATGAGGTCCTGGCCCTGCTGCACCCGGTCGCCCTCGCGGACCAGCAACTGCTGGATGATGCCGCCCTCCGGCTGCTGGATGAGGATGTTGCCGCCCGTCGCCGAGATCGTGCCCTGCGTGATCACCGCGCCGGACAGCGGCGCGCTTACCGCCCAATAGCCGAAGCCGCCCGCGAAGAGCGCGATTGCCGCATACCCTATGAAGGCCACGCGTCGGAAGTCGGTGCGCGGCTGTCCATCCCAGGCAAGGCTCTCGATGGTCATCGTCTAGGATCCGAAGCGGATGCCGTGCGTGCGGATCGTCGGCGCGAATGATCCGGTCACCACCGTGCCCTGCTGGGCGGCCGGGGCGTTGCCGGCGCCTCTATCGACCGTGGACCGCCGCAGCACCTCGGCGCTCGGGCCGAAGGCCTCGATCACACCACCGCGCAGAACCATCACGCGGTCGCAGGCCGTGGCGATGGACGGGCGATGCGTGATCACGAGGATCGTGACGCCGGCCGCCCGCGCGGCGACCAGCACCACTTCGAGCGCCGCCTCGCCGCTGCCGTCGAGATGGGAACTGGGCTCGTCGAGCACGAGAATGCGGGGGTTGCCGTAGAAGGCGCGCGCCAGCCCGATCCGCTGGCGCTCGCCGCCCGAGAGCGTCCTGTCGGAAGGGCCGATCATCGTCTGGTAGCCGTCGCGCTGCGCCAGGATCAACTCATGCGCCTGGGCGCGCCTGGCGGCCTCGACGATCGCGGCGTCCTCGGCCTGCGCGTCGAAGCGGGCGACATTGTCGCCGATCGTGCCGGGAAAGAGCTCCACCTCCTGCGCCAGGTAGCCGATCTGTCTCCCGAGCTGTTTTTCCTCCCAGGTCCTGAGGTCGGCGCCGTCGATCCTCACTGCGCCCCCGGTCGGCTGCGCGGCACCGACAAGCAGCCGCGCCAGCGTCGATTTGCCGGCGCCGCTCGGCCCGACGATCGCCACCGCTTCGCCGGCGCCGATCTGGAAATTCAGCCGCTTGAGGATAGGTTCGGTGCCGGGCTGCGCGTTCGGCGCCATGAAGAAAACGTCCTGCACCGAAATCGCGCCTAACGGATCGGGGAGCGCCAGTTTCCGCTTCCCAGCCGGATGCGCAGCAAGCGCCGTCTCCAGCCGCTTCCAGGCGCGCTTTGCCTCGACGATTTGCCTCCAGGCGCCGATCAGCTGGTCGAGCGGCTGCAGCGCGCGCGACGACACCAGCGAGGAGGCGAAGATCATGCCCGCCGTCATCTGCCCCTCGAGCACCAGCCACGCGCCGGCGCCGAGGATGGCCAGCTGCAGCATCATGCGCAGCGCCCGCGAGGCGCCGCTGAAGATCGCATTGGCGCTCGAGGAACGGTCGTAAAGCGTGAGCGCTGCCCCGACATGCCGCCCCCAGACCCGAGCGGCGTTCTCGACCATGCCCATGGCGCGCAGCGTTTCGGCATTGCGGGCAAAGACCTGTTCCGCATGGCTCGCCAACGCCGAGCGTTCCGCGGACATGGCATCGTTCCGGCCAATGGCGAGCTGGTTCGCGACGACAAGGACGAGCAGAAGCACCGCGCCGGCGACTGTCACCCAGAACAGCACCGGATGGATCAGATAGAGCAAAGCGAGGAAGACGGGCGCAAAGGGCAGGTCGAACAGCACCGCCACGCCGCGCGACCGGACGAAGGCGCAGACCGAGGCGAGATCACGCAGCGGCGACAGGCCGCCGGCATATTGGGGCGCCAGCGACAGGGCGAATGTCCTTGCCCCGAGCTTCCTGTCGACGGCGGCCGCGACGCGCTGCGTGTAGACGGCGCGGATCGCGTCCAGCAGTCCGAGGAAAGCGAGCGCAAGAACCGCAATCGCCGACAGATAGACCAGCGTCTCGACGCTGGAGGAGGGCAGCACGCGGTCATAGACCTGCAGCAAATAAAGCGGGATCACCAGAAGCAGGATGTTGATCAGCAGCGAGAAGATGCCGACATCGGCGATGGCGCGCAGGAACACCGCCCGCAGGCTCGACGGTTCAGTCATATCGGCCGCCGCTAAATCATCCCGGGACATCGAACCGATCGCCTGAAAATCTTAAGCGTGGCCCCCAAACTCGGAACCGTGATGCAGCGTGCTGCTGCCGAAGCTGTGCGTGGCAGTGCTGTGCGTTGCGGTGGTGGTGCTGGTGGTGCTGCTGGTGGCGACCAGGGGGTTAGCCTCCACAGCGTCCAGCGTATAGGCGCGGATGTAGTCGATCTTCATCTCGGCCGGTGTGGCAAGATGATCCGGCGGCGCGCCGGCCTGGCCGCCGATCGCAAGATTGACCAGCATGTACATGGGCTTGTCCATGTCCGAGGGCGTCGCCGCTTCCGCGACCTGCACGCCGTCATAGGTCCAGACAAGCTTGTCCGGCGTCCACAGCAGGCCATAGGTGTGGAAACCGGCAGTATCCATCACATTCACCGTAGACCCGACCATGGTGTGCGTCCCCGTCTCCATCGTATGCGCGGTCATCAGAAGCGAGTTCGGGGTCTGGCCGTATCTTTCGACGACGTCCAGCTCAGGCGGCCACGAGCCGTCTTCCGGCAGCAGCCAGAAGGCCGGCCAGGCGCCGGCGTTTTCCGGCAGGTCGGCGCGCATTTCGAAATAGCCGTATGTCTGCGAGAAGCTGTCATGCGTGGTCAGGATGCCGGACGTGTATTCGTAATTGTTGATCAGCGGTTTGATGTCCGCCGGCGCTTGCGCCGCGGTGATGGTGAGCACGCCGTTGTTCACGCTGAACGGGTGGACCGAGCTCGTCGGCGCGTAATTGGCGTCGATATACCATTGCAGCTCGTTGTTGGTGGCGAGCGTGCTGCCGTTCGGCGCGCCCCACCAGAAGTTGGTATCCCACGTGCCGCCTTGGCTGTTGTGGAGGTTCAGCGCGTTGAAGTCGTCGCTGAAAGACAGCGTCATGTCGGACTTGTCGATCGGCAGCTGGAATTGGCTGGGCTGCAGCTTGTCGATGGTCGTGTCCTTGAACATGAGGACCTCGCCGGATCCGAGGTTCAAGATGACGTTCGGTCCCGCTTGGATCATGTTCGAGTGGATGGCGTCGAAGGAAGTGAACCCATAGCCATCGAGACGGACGCTGTCAGTCGCGGCAAAATTGGCGATCAGGTCGCTTCCGTTGCCTTTCGCGATGATGAAAGTGTCGAAACCGCCGCCACCATCGATCAGCACATCATTGCCCTTCCCGCCGTCCAGCGTCTGGTGGCCGGCCTTGGCGGTGATGATGTTGTCCAGGTCGTTTCCGAAAGCGTAGTTCTTGGCATTGGTGACGATCAGGTTCTCGACATTGTCGGGAAGCGTGTAGCTCATCCATGTGCTGATGGTGTCGATGCCTGCCCCATAGCCCTCGGCCACCTTGTTGCCCGCGGCATAGAGATAATAGATGTCATCGCCGTAGCCGCCGTGCATGGTGACATTGACGCCGGAAGCTCCATAGAAAGTGTCGTTTCCGGAGGTGCCCCACAAGTCCGGTCCGGACCCCGCCGCCGAGTACCAATGGTTGGACGAGCCGCTATAGGGGAGAGGAACGCCTACGGCATTGACGAAGCTGCTCATCGGACAACCCTCCTCGCAATACACGGCTTGCTTGAATCGGCGATGCGAACTCAACCGATCGCTAGCGGGTCAACTTGTAATTCCGGGTATCGTTCCAAGGAATTGTGTAATAGTACAGAGAAAATTTGCCGTTCAGCGATCAATTATTCGCAAGAAAAGAGAGTGAGAACGCCCTAATACAATTTGCACGCGAGGGCTCACTCAGTTTTACACAATATTACTAATTTCTTTTATCAAAAATTAAGCATCGCGGCGCGAGGAGTTCGCGTAGGCGGCACGACTCACCTGAGCGGCGAGGCCCGATCCGGCGGATGCTCGCCTGATGCATTCCGCGCTCAAAGGGCGACGTCGTCGGCTCACGCCTTGCCCATCGCGATCGACTTCAGGAACGCGGCCGCCAGTCCCTTGGCAACGGCCTGGTCGAAGCCCGCTTCGCGCATCGTCTCGATCGCGGCCGCTGTCGTGCCGCGATAGCCGAGAAAGGCCTCGACCGTATCGGCCGGTGAAGCGTCGTTGAGCTCCAGCAGCCGGCCGGTTCCGGTGAGCACGGTATTGACCGCGCGGCGCGCGACCTCCGGCTTGAGGCCGAAGGCCACGGCGTCGCGCATCATCGCCTCGGCGAGCAGGGCAGGGAAGGCGGGGCCAGAGCCCGTCAGCCCGGTGAGATAGTCGATGTCGCGCTCGCTGCCGACCTCGTCCTCAACGCCGCAGGCTCCGAAGATCGCGCGCACGGTCGCGCGGTCAAATTCGGTGGCGTCGCCGCTCGCGATCCACGGCGTGTAGGATTTGCCGACCTCGGCAGCCGCGTTGGGCAGCGTGCGCACCACGCGGCCGGTGCCGTGCTTCTCGCCGATCTCGGCCAATCGGATGCCGGCCATAACCGAAATCACCAGCTTGCCCTTGGCATCCAGCTCGAGCGACGGCCAGTCCTGCGGCCGCACGGAAAGCATGATGACGTCCGAGCGGTCGGCGAGCGCCTGGTTGTCGTCGCTCCAGAAGACGCCTGGAAAGCGATCCGGCTTGGTGCTCCGATAGGAGAGGGTGAGGTTCTCCGCCCGCACCACGCCGGCCGAAAGCGCGGCACCCGCGATCGCGCCGCCCAGCCAGCCGGCGCCGCCGACAATGCCCAGCCTGAGTGAAGCGCTCATGCGTGTCTCCCTTGCAGTCTTAAGGGTGCGGGAGGCGGCGGCCATTGTCCAGCGGTCAGCCGCAGCCGCGTCAGTCCGCTATCGACCGGGCTGGAAAAACCAGCCTGCCGCAAGGCCCGAGCGCCGACAGCGCCATCGCAACGGTCGAGAGGCAACCGGACAGGGCTGCGTTCCCGAGCATGGGCAGGGAGAGCAGTGGATACGAAACCTTTGCGCCGGCTCCCTGCCTGCCATCGGGGGCGTTCGCCGGCCACGCATTGCCGGCGAAACGACCCGCCTGCCGAAAACGAGCCTCAGTACCCCCGCATCAATCCACCATCGACGCGGATGTTCTCGCCGGTGATATAGGCCGCGCCGTCGGAAGCGAGGAAGGAGATCGTTGCCGCCACTTCCTCGGATGTGCCGTAGCGCTTCATCGGCACGCTCTGGCGGCGTTCCTCTACGCCGGGCAGGCTGTCGATCCAGCCCGGCAGCACGTTGTTGATGCGGATGTTATCGGCCGCATAGGTGTCGGCAAAGATCTTGGTGAAGGCGGCGAGCCCGGCGCGCGCCACCGCCGAGGTCGGGAAGGCGACGCTCGGCTCGAACGCCCAGGCGGTCGAGATGTTGATGATGACGCCCGCCTTCTGCTTCTGCATCACCGGCGTCACCAGGCGGGTCGGGCGCACGACGTTAAGGAAATAGGTGTCGATGCCCTTGTGCCAGTCCTCGTCGCTGATCTCGATGATCTGCGCGCGCGGCCCGTGGCCGGCGCTGTTGACCAGCACGTCGATGCGGCCCCAGCGTTCCAGCGCGCCGTCGGTCAGCCGCTTCAGATCCTCGTTCGACTGGTTGGAGCCGGTGACGCCGAAACCGCCGAGTTCGTTGCCCAGCGCCTCGCCCTTACCGGAGGAGGAGAGCACGCCGACCTTGAAGCCGTCGGCGGCCAGCCGCTTCGCCGCCGCCGCGCCGATACCGCTGCCCCCCGCCGTCACCAGAGCTACTTTTTCTCCTGCCATGTCGCTGTCCATCCTTGTTGAAAGCGCCTCTGTTAGCACGCGGCGGTGCAGGGCACGAACCGGTTTGGATTGCGCCACGATGGCGATTGGCGAAAGCGGACGCGGAGTCCGAACGCCATGCTCACACGTTGAAACCGCTCATCAGCGCCTTCGACACCACCGCACAGCGTCCGGGCTTCACGTCGCCCGCCTTCAGCGGCACGCCCTTTCCAGCCGGCACCGCCGGCCGGTACCAGCTCCGCAGCGCCTGGTCGCTGGCGCAATAGCCCCAATTGACGAGATCGATCGTCTCCTCGCTTCCCAGGAAATGCAGCGACGTGCCGATATCGGCAGGCGCGATTGCCGCGCTTTGCACGAAGCTCGGCTCGGCGGCGTCAGGCTTGCTGGCGATCGACCAGTAGACGCCGCGGGTGGCGGCATAGTCGGGCCGGGTCGCGTCATTGCGCAGGCCCTGGTCGTCGGCATCCTTCGCCGCCTGGAAGCGGGCGATGAGGTCGCGCCGCCGGAGCGAGCGCACCTGGTTGTCGGTGGTGTCGAGCACGCGCTTCAACTGCGAGAACCAGTTCCAGTAGCCGGAGCCGGACGCTCGCCAGGGCGCGCCGGCGTCGCTGACCAAAAGCCAGCGGCAGCGCTTCAGCGCCGGCTCGATGCCGTGATTGTCATAGACGCCGCCATCGGTAAGCACGGCGCGGCCGGCCGGGACCGGCGGGCCGACGCTCGCGTCGAGCTTGTCGTTCTCCCATGCGAACTGCGTGAGGTCGAGCCTGAGCGGCGACAGAAACGGCGGGAAGGCGGACGACGCGGCGACCGCGGTCGCGACCGGCAGGTCCGCATGCTTGGCCATGCCGATCCGGTAATCGGCAATGTAGCGGTTGGACATGCGAAACAGCGAGCCGGTGCTGAGATTGCTCGAGCAGAACACGAACCACGGACGCCGGGTCAGGCTCTTCAGCGTCGGCACCTTGCCGTCGAACAGATGGCGCTCGTAGCAGGCGGCGACTTCGCGCGCCGCGCTCGAAAACGGGTTGAACACGCCCTTGAGGATCGACGGCGCGTCAAGGAAGACCTGCGAGAAAGCAAGGATTTTTTCGATGTAAAGCTCGCGGAAATTCGTGGCAACGCCGTTGGCAAAGCTGAGGCGCGGCCAGAGAACCGCAAGCAGCCCCGCGGCAATCGAGCCGCCCGAGACCGAACTGACCATGTCGATTTTCTGAAGCAGGCCGGCCTCGTTCAGCCGGCAGAGCACGCCGGCATGGAACAGCATGGCGCGATAGCCGCCGCCCGACAGGCAAAGGCCGAGCTCGTAATGCTCGACCTTGTCGTCAGCCGGTGATGATCCGGCTGGAATCGTCTCCATCGCGCCCCCCTCTGCCTGTCTGTTCGGCATTCGAGCTCGGCTTTGCTCAATCCAGCCCAGCGCAGCCATTCTGGCAAGCGGGGGAAACGCGTAACGTCGCGGTGTGGAAAGCGGGGCCGCGCGCCGGCCGCTTCGTCGCGGCCGGCCGCATAGACTTCGCGATCGGTCTTTACTGATTGATCTCGGGCTCGACGAGCCTTGCCAAGTTCTTGAGCGACTCCTGCCAGCCGAGATAGCAGGCCTCGGCGGGGATGGCGTCCGGAATGCCGGCCTGGGTGATCTCCATCTCCGTGCCGACCGAGACTTTCTTCAACTTCACCGTCACCTGCATCTCGCCGGGCAGGTTGGGATCGTCGAACTTGTCGGTGTAGCGCACGAGCTCACCCGGAACGAGCTCGACATAGTCGCCGCCGAAGGCATGGCTTTCGCCCGTGGTGAAATTGCGGAACGACATTTTGAAGTTGCCGCCGGCCTTTGCATCCAAGTGATGCACCGTGCAGGTGAAGCCGTTCGGCGGCAGCCATTTCGCCAGCGCGTCCGCCTCGATGAAAGCGCGATAGACTTTTTCAGGTTTGGTGGAAAGCACGCGGTGCAGGCGGACAGTGCTGGGCATATCGTTTCTCCTGTTGATTGCCGATCTATGCTCCTATGACGAACGGTGATTGGCCAGTCCGACATCGATGGTGAAGTTTTTTGATCGCTGCTGCCGATCTCTCGATTATCCAAACCGGTTGCCCGGCGCGCCGCTGACGCCGGGCCTGAGCGCGAACAGGCCGCCTTCGAAGGGGTTGGCGTCGAGATGCTCGGCGCTCATCGTGAAGCGCGCCGAGGTGACGAACAGCGTGTCGAGGCCGGGGCCGCCGAAGGCGCAGCTCGTCGGCCAACTGCAAGGCAATTCGGCGATCCGGTCCAACCTGCCGTCGGGCGCGATGCGGGCGAGGCAGCTTCCGCCAACCACCCGGCAGTTCCAGATATAGCCCTCTGCGTCAAGGCAGGAGCCGTCCGGCAGGCCGCGCTCGAAGCCGGTGAAGAAGGGGAGCGCCCGGCCGAGCCGTCCCGCCTTCTTGTCCCAGTCATAGCTGTAGAGCGCATTCTTCGTCGTGTCGGCGGTGACGAAGCGTCCGTCGGGCAGCCACACCATCGTGTTGGTGATGCCGAACCGGTCTTCGCTGAGCGGCGTCGCTTTGCCGTCCGGGCCGACCCGGTAGAGCCGACCTTCATCGCTGGCGATGCGGACCGGCGCGTCGTCCGGCCCGATGTTGTTGGCCATCGTTCCGATCCAGAACGAACCGTCCGGCGCCACCACGCCCTCGTTGAGCCGCGTTCCGGGCCTGTCGGCCTCGATCGTCGCGAGCGCCCGGAACGGCCCATCGAAGTCCCATAACGCGATCTCCTTGCGCAACCCGACGATCGCGCCGCCGTCGTTGCGCAGGCCGACCGAGGTCACGAGATCGGGCGTCTGCCAGCTTTCATGCGCGCCGCTCAGCGGATCCAGCCGATGGATCCTGCGGCCGATGATGTCGACCCAAACCAGCCTTTCGCGGCGCTCGTCCCACACCAGGCTTTCGCCGACCACGTCGCGCGCATCGAAGATCAGGTCGGCTTGCTTCTCGTGCATGGGGCGCCTCGGGGCAGGGTGTCAGAAAATCAGCTTGACATATATCTTTAAGCCGAACTATGAGCAATTCAACATCAACCTGTCATACAGGTGTTGAGGAAACGCATGCAAGAGCAGACGGACCCACCGGATGAACCGAGTCCTGGCCTGGTCAGCACGGCGATTCAGGCGATAACCCAGCACATCCGCTCGGAAGGCCTGGCACCCGGCGATCCGCTGCCCAGCGAGGCCGCCATGACGCGCCAGCTCAACGTTTCCCGCACGGTCGTGCGCGAGGCCTTCCGCTCGCTGTCGGCGATGCGGCTGATCGACATGAGCGCCGGGCGCCGCGCCACCGTTGCCAAGCTCGACACCGGCGCCATGTCGATGGTGATCGAGCATGGCATCACCACCCAGCAGATCAGCGTGCAGCAGGTCTATGACGTCAGGCGCACCATCGAGATGCGCACCGTGGCGCTGGCCGCGCTGCGCCGCACCAACGCGGAAGCCGCGGCGATCGCCCAGTCGGCCCGGCTGATGCGCGAGAGTTGCAAGAGCCCCGAGACCGTCATGGAGCACGACATCGCCTTCCACGAGGCGATCGCGGCGGCCTCGCACAATCCGGTCTTTTCGCTGATCGTCACCGCCTTCAGCGGCGTGACGCGGCGCACCTGGGTCATCGGCTGGCGAACCCGTTCCTCCGACGAGGACCAGCTCAAGATGATCAAGGGCCATGAGGACATTGCCGACGCCATCCTCAAGGGTGATCCGCGGCTTGCGGCCGAGCATATGGCCGAGCATTTCGACAAGAGCGTCAAGGCGCTCATCGACGCGGGAATAGCCTGATGAAGATCCGCGCCATCGAGACCGTCCGCATCGAGGAACGGCCCAACCTGCTCTGGGTCGAGGTTCATACCGACGAGGGCATCACCGGACTCGGCGAGACGTTTTATCTATCGCGCACCGTCGAGGAATATCTGCACGAATATGTTGCGCCCAGGGTGATCGGCCGCGATCCGCTGGAGATCGATCTCTTGGCCGCCGATCTCGTCGGCTATCTCGGCTTCCGCTCCAGCGGCGCCGAGGTGCGCGGCAACTCCGCCTTCGACATCGCGCTGTGGGACATTTTCGGCAAGGCCACCGGCCAGCCGGTCGCGCAGCTGCTCGGCGGTTTCAGCCGTCGCTCGATCCGCACCTACAACACCTGCGCCGGCACCGAGTACATCAAGGACGCCAAGGGCCAGACGACGGCCAATTACGGCATCGGTGCCGGGCGCGATTACGACGATCTCAACGCCTTCCTCACCCGCGCCGGCGAGCTGGCCGAGGAATTGCTCGCCGACGGCATCACCGCCATGAAGATCTGGCCGTTCGACCACGCGGCGGAGAAGACGCGCGGCAACGACATCTCGGCGGCCGACTTGAAGGCGGCGCTCGAGCCTTTTGAAAAGATTCGCAAAGCCGTCGGCGACAGGATCGACATCATGGTCGAGTTCCATTCGATGTGGCAGCTCTTGCCGGCGATGAGGATCGCCGAGGCGCTCAGGCCCTACGCCACCTATTGGCACGAGGACCCGATCCGCATGGACAGCCTCGGCGATCTGAAGCGTTACGCCGCCGCCAGTCCGGCCCCGATCTCGGCCTCGGAGACGCTGGGCAGCCGCTGGGCTTTCCGCGACCTTCTGGAGACTGGAGCGGCCGGGATCGTCATGCTCGACATCTCCTGGTGCGGCGGCCTGTCGGAGGCGCGCAAGATCGCTTCGATGGCCGAGGCTTGGCGGCTGCCGGTGGCGCCGCACGACTGCACCGGTCCGGTCGTGCTCGCAGCATCCACCCATTTGTCGCTCAACGCGCCCAACGCGCTCGTCCAGGAAAGCGTGCGCGCCTTCTACCGCACCTGGTACCGCGATTTGGTGACGGCGCTGCCCGAGGTGAAGGACGGCATGATTACCGTGCCGCCGGGGCCCGGGCTCGGGCTGGCGCTCAGTCCCGATCTTGGCAAGGCCTACACCGTCCACCGCCGCGTCAGCAACCAGACGGACATTTAGCGCAAGGCGCACATCTGGAAAGATCCATAGGGAGGAACAAACATGAGAAAACTCACAGCAATGCTTCTGCTCGGCGCCGCCCTCATCGGCGGGCAATCGGCCGCCAAAGCCGACGGGCTCAACATCGTCTTCACCCATCATTCGTCGGCCTCGAACACATTCTGGCAGGCGGTAAAGAAAGGTTTCGACGATGGCTGCGCCAAGGTCGAGGCCAACTGCAACATGGTCTTCACCCAGACCGAGGGATCGATCGAGCAGCAGGTCGCGAACATGCGCGCGGCCCTTGCCGCCAAGCCCGACGCGCTGCTCACCTCCATCGTCGACGACCATGCCTTCGACGATGTCATCAAGGAGGCCCGCGACGCCGGCGTGGTGGTGATCGCCGTCAATGTCGACGACACCGAAGGCGCCAAGGGCAATGCGCGCCAGGCCTTCATCGGCCAGGGCTTCAAGCCAGCCGGCTACTCGCTCGCCAAGGCGATTTCCGAGAGCTTCCCGAAGGATGGTCCGATCAAGGTGCTGGTCGGCATCTCGGCGCCGGGCCAGAACTGGTCGGAAACCCGCGGCGCCGGCGTCATGCAGTTCCTCGAGGAATACAAGGCCGCTCATAAGGACCGCGACGTCTCGTGGGAGCGCATCGACAGCGGCACCGACCTCGCCATCACTTCCGACCGCGTCGGCGCCTATCTCAACGCGCATCCCGACACTACGGCCTATTTCGACACCGGCTTCTGGTGCGCCGGCGTGGCGCGCGTGCTGGCCGATCGCGGGGTCGCGCCCGGCAAGGTCCTGCTCGGCGGCTTCGATCTCGTGCCGGAAGTGCTGCAGCAGATGCAGAAGGGCTATGTCCAGGCGCTGGTCGACCAGCAGCCCTACATGCAGGGCTTCATGCCGGTGATGGAAGTCTATCTCAACAAGAAGCTCGGTCTTGCGCCTTCCGACATCGACACGGGGCAGGGCATCGTGCGCCAGAAGGACGCCGATGCGATCATGGCGCTGTCCGCGCAGGGCATGCGCTGAGGTCGCATGCCTTTGAGATTGGCCGAGACGGCGGGACATCACCCCCCTCTGTCCTGCCGGACCGTCCGGCAGGACAGAGGGGGGTGTGAAGGAACGCGGCGCCACAGTACCTTTCACAATCACCGCACCGGAGCCTTTCATTGAAGCGCCTGTTCAAGACCTATCTCGAGAAGCCGGAACTGGCCGGGCTGATCCTCCTGGTGCTGCTCATTGTCCTGTTCCAGGTCCGCTCTCACGGCGTGTTCCTGAACCAGGACAATCTGCGCGGCATTCTCGGCATCCTGCCGGAGGCCGGCCTCGTCGCCATCGGCGTTACCATCCTGATGATCAGCGGCGAGTTCGACCTGTCGGTCGGTTCGGTCTTCGCGCTGATGCCGATGACGATGGCGGTGCTGATGGTGCAGGGCTGGCCGTTCCCGCTGGCGCTGCTCGCCGGGCTGCTCGTCTCGGCGGCCATCGGCTTCATCAACGGTTACGTCACCATCCGCTTCGCCATCCCGAGCTTCATCACCACGCTCGGCATGCTGTTCATGGCGCGCTCGCTTACCGTCGTCGTGTCCGGCGGCTTTCCGCCGCTGCTGCCCGCCGACCTGCCGACTTGGCTGTTCACTTCCTTCGTCGGGCCGGGCAACATGTTCCGCATGTCGTTTCTGTGGTTCGTGGCGGTCGCGGTGCTGACCTCGCTGATGCTGTCGCGCACCAATTTCGGCAACTGGATCAAGGCTACCGGCGGCTTCCTGCCGGCCGCCGCGGCGATGGGCATCCCGACGGCCAGGGTCAAGATCGTCTGCTTCATGCTGTGCTCGGTGCTCTCGGGCTTCGCCGGCATGCTGCAGGTGCTGCGGTTGGGGTCGCCGCTGCCTTCGATCGGCGAGGGCATGGAGCTGCAGGCGGTCGCATCCGCCGTCATCGGCGGCGCCTCGCTCGCCGGCGGCATCGGCACCGTCATGGGCGGCATCATCGGCACGACGCTCATCCGCGTCATCGACAACGGCCTTGTGCTCAGCCATGTCGACGCCAATTGGTTCAAATTCGCCATCGGCTTCCTGACCATCTTCGCCGTCGTCGCCAATGCCTGGATGCGCAAGCGCGCCAAGGCCATCAAGATGGAGGGCTGAGCCGTGAGCGATGCCATCATCTCTGTGCGCGATCTGCACAAGTGGTATTCCGGCGTGCATGCCCTCAAAGGCGTCACGCTCGACTTCAAGCGCGGCGAGGCGCTCGGCCTGGTCGGCGACAACGGCGCCGGCAAGTCGACCTTGATCAACATCCTGTCCGGCGTCCATCGGGCCGACCAGGGCGAGATCAAGGTCGAGGGCAGGGACGTCAGCATCGCGACGCCGCGCGACGCGATGGATCTCGGCATTGAGACCATCTACCAGTACAATTCCATGGTCCCCACCATGTCGATCGCCCGTAACCTGTTCATCGGCCGTGAGCCGACCCGGTTCTCGATCCTCGGCGTCGGCATCCTCGACCAGAAGAAGATGGCCGAGGAAAGCGTGCGCGCCATCGCCAATGTCGACCTGCATCTGCGCTCCCCCGATGCGCTCGTCGGCGAGCTTTCCGGAGGCCAGCGCCAGGGCGTCGCGATCGCGCGCGCCATGCACTTCAAGTCGAAGGTGATGATCCTCGACGAGCCGACCAATCACCTCTCGGTCAAGGAGACCAACAAGGTGATCGGCTTCGTGCGCGGCCTGAAGGAACAGGGAGTGACGGGCGTCTTCATCAGTCACAACATGCACCACGTCTTCGAGTGCTGCGACCGCATCGTCGCGATGGCGCGCGGCGAGATCGTGCTGGACAAGCGCATCGGCGACACCTCGATCGACGAAGTCCATTCTGTCCTGTGAGGGTTAGGCAATGAAGGCGCTCGCTGGTCGTAAAGTGTTGCTGACGGGCGGCCTCGGCTCGCTTGGCCGGGCCCAGGCGGTGACGCTGGCGCGGGCCGGCGCGCGCGTGCTGGTGCTCGACCGCCCCGACATCGGCGATGCCGAGCAGACGGTGGCGGGACTTGCCGGGCAGGCCAGGGGCGATATCGCCTTCGTCGGCTGCGATCTCAACCGGCTGGCCGATGCGGAAGCGGCTGTTGCCGCGCTGGCGGCGAAGGAAGGCGGGATCGATATCCTGATCAACAACGCGGCGCTGATCATCAACCGGCCGTTCGAGCAGTTCTCGCTGGCCGAATATGAGGATCAGATCCGCGTCAATTCCTCGGCCGCCTTTGCGCTGGCGCGGGCCTGCGCGCCGGGCATGAAAGCGCAGGGCTACGGCAAGATCGTCAACTTCTGCTCGATCACGCTCAACGGCCGCTGGGACGGCTACGTGCCCTATGTCGCCTCGAAGGGCGCCATGCTCGGGCTCACCAAGTCGCTGGCGCGTGAGCTCGGGCCGCATGGCATCCGCGTCAACGCCGTGTCGCCGGGCGCGGTGGTCTCGGAGGCGGAGGCGCGCGTCTTCGGCGACCGGTTGAAGCAGTACAATGACTGGGTCCTCGAGAACCAAAGCCTCAAGACGCGCATCGAGCCTGAGAACGTCGCCGAGCTCGTGCTGTTCCTCGTCTCACCCGCCTCCGACATGATCAGCGGCCAGAACATCGCCATCGATGGCGGCTGGTGAGGATATGGC
Source organism: Mesorhizobium sp. M1A.F.Ca.ET.072.01.1.1 (assembly GCF_004023325.1). Lineage (NCBI taxonomy): Bacteria > Pseudomonadati > Pseudomonadota > Alphaproteobacteria > Hyphomicrobiales > Phyllobacteriaceae > Mesorhizobium > Mesorhizobium sp. M1A.F.Ca.ET.072.01.1.1. The sequence goes on from NZ_RZSF01000093.1 coordinate 14,516, forward strand.
CGGCGCGGTCGAGCTGAACGACGGGCAGGCGAGGCTGGTCCTGGCGCCGAAGAAGGGCGCGGCGATCGCGCGCTATGACGCGCTGGTGATCGGCAGCGCGCCGGTTCCGCTGCTGAAGCCCGGCGATGGCACCGGCACGTCCGGCTGCCAGCTCCTGGTGCCGTGGTCGAACCGCATCTCCGGCGGCGGCTTCACTTTCGACGGCCGCTTCCACGCCGTCGCGCCGAACGTTCCGGGCGAAGCCTTTCCGATCCACGGCGACGGTTTCCAGAAACCGTGGCGGCTTGCCCGCCGCACGGACACCGAGGCGGATCTGGTGCTCGACGATGGCGCGATCGGTCCTTACCGCTATGCGGCCTCCGTGACCTATGCGCTGCAGGACGGCGCGTTGGAGGCGCAGCTGACGGTGGAAAACCGCGCCGGCATGCGCCTGCCTTACGGCCTCGGTTTCCATCCCTGGTTCCCGCGCGGCGACACAACCCTGCTCGGGGCCAAGGCCGGGCGCGTCTGGCTGGAGGACGAGCGCCATTTGCCAGTCGGCGTGGTGCCCGTGAGCGAGCGCCCGGCCTGGGATTTCTCGCGCTCCATCCCGCTGCCGTGGGACTGGGTCAACAACGCCTTCGACGGCTGGAATCGTCGCGCCTCGATCACGCAGCTCGAGGATGGGATCAGGATCACGCTCACCGCCTCGCCGGAGCTTGGCGTCTATATCCTCTATTCGCCGTCATCCGAGGCCGGGTTCTTCTGCTTCGAGCCGGTCTCGCACCCGGTCGATGCGCATCACGGCGAAGGGCTGACGGTGCTTGAAGATGGGGACTCGATGAGCGCGACGATGCGGCTGGACTGGGCTGTGGCGGGTTGAGGGCAGCCGACCGGGCGCGTGATCTCCCCCCTTGAGGGGGAGATGGCCGGCAGGCCAGAGAGGGGCGTCTCACATAGATCGCCAGCATTGTCTTCGTCGCCGAAGACGCCGGCGCTTCACGCGCGGCGACGCCCTCTGTCGCCTTCGGCGACATCTCCCCACAAGGGGGAGATCGGACGGCGCGTCGGCTTTCGCCAATCTCCAGCGCCGCAGAGCAGATGCCGAAGCACCTCCCTCACAGCTCCTTCTCCGCCAGCTCCCTGAATTCATCCGGCACCGAGCGCGCTGCTTGCAGCGCGACGGTGCCGTAGCCGACGGCCTGCTTGCCGAAGCGCTGGCGGATCTTGTCTATGGCGCGGTCGGCGCCGAAGCGGGCGAGGCCTTTGCGGCTGCCGGGCTTCAGCTTCTCGTCCGCCAGGCCGAGCGGCAGTTCGAGCTGCAGCTTGGCATGCTCTTCCAGATGCGAGACCGAGATCGCCAGCAGCGAGATTTCCCGTTCGCCAGGGTGAGCGGCGAGCACGCCTCTGACCAGCTCTTCCGCGACGTCAGCGAGCATGGTCGTCGCCTGGATCGGTTGCTCCAGCGTCACCGAGCGGGTGACCGCGCGCATGTCGGCAAAGCGCACGCGCACCGTCACCGTGCGGCCGGGCCGGTCCTTGGCGCGCAGGCGGCTGGCGACGCGATCGGCGAGCTGCAGGAGCGTCGGCACGAAGACGCGCGGCAGCGCCGGTTTGCGCCCCAGCGCCGACTGCGCGCCGGCGGAATGGGCGCGGCGATGCGTCTCCAGCCGGCGCGGGTCGCGGTTCCAGGCAAGGGCCGCGAGCTTCTGGCCGGCGGCATGGCCGATCAGCCGCTCCAGCGCGCCGCTATGCGTGCGCGCCAATTGCCCGATGGTCTCGACTCCGATCTCGGCGAGCCGCGCTTTGGTTGCCGGACCGACGCCCCACATCAGCGACACCGGCAAATCGTGCAGGAAGGAAAGCTCGGTGCCGGGCTCGACCACCACCAGGCCGTCGGGCTTGGCCACCTGCGAGGCGATCTTGGCGAGATGCTTCGTCCGGGCCACGCCGATCGAGATCGGCAGGCCGAGCTCGCTCTTCACGCGGCGGCGGATGGTTCGCGCAATTTCGTCCGGCGGTCCGAACAGATGCGTGCAGCCGGCGACATCGGCGAAAGCCTCGTCGATCGAGATGCGCTCGACCAGCGGCGTGAAATCGTCGAGCACCTTGATCGCGGCGTCGCCGAGACGCTGGTATTCGCCGAAGCGGCCGCCGACGAAGATGAGCTGCGGACAGAGCTCCCGCGCCCTGCGGCCGGGCATGCCGCCGCGCACGCCAAAAATCTTCGCCTCATAAGAAGCGGCAAGCACTACGCCGCCGCCGACTGCGATCGGCTTGCCGCGCAGCGACGGGTCGAGCAGTTGCTCGACCGAGGCGTAGAAGGCGTCGAGATCAGCATGCAGGATGGTAGCGGCCGAAGCGGCGTTCGTGGCGGCCATCGCGCTCCCGGCTCCATCCATCCGCTTTTCGGCAACGCAGCATTAGCAGCAACTGTTGTAAGCGGTAATGCGTGTGAACATAAAGAGAACAAAAGGAGTTTCCTGTCAAGCCGGCCAGCTGGGGATGAGAACATCTGCAACCCGTCACAACCAAGGGCTTTGACCGGTTGCGCCGGTGTGCTCCCCTTTGACGGGTTGACCGCGAGACCAGAGAGGGGCGCGAAGGATCGCGGCCCAAAACTGCGTCATGCTAGGACGAAGTCAGGAGCCGAGCGACGCGCGAAGACCAGGATGACGAAGTGCGGCCGAGCCGGAGCACCGCCCCTCCGATCTTCTGGCCGTCCCTTCGCCGACAGCCGCCGCTAGGCCGGCTTGGCGTATTGCTCGGCGCTCAGCACCTCGATGCATTGGAACGGCTCATTGCCTTCCACCCAGGCGTCATGCCCGGGCGGGATGGTATAGGACGTGCCGGCCTCGAAGGTCTTCTGCGTCCCGTCGTCCATGAGTATGGTAATTGTTCCGGACACGACATAGCCGACATGCGAGACTTGGCAGCTGTCGGTCTTGACCACCGGCTTCACGCATTCGGACCATTTCCAGCCCGGCTCCATGTTGAGCCGCCCGAGCGTATAGCCCGGCAGCCGCACCACTTCGACGCGGGTCTTGGCGGGCGAGCGAACCTCGTCGGGATTGTTATGCGACTTGGATTCGAGCCTGGTGACCTTCATTGCAGCTTCGGCCATGGCATCCTCCCATTTCCAAGGATTGCAAGCGGGGCCTGACGCGCGATCGTCGGCGACCGCCGCTGGATTGATACGCCTTTCAATGAATGATTGCTAATGTAATTGCCGGGCGCGGCGCGAAATCGATTTTGCCGCGCAGGCCCTATTGCAAGCACGCTCTGCCGGTGTTTTGCTGTTCCTTGCGCCTGGCACGACGGTGGTTGAGGGGCCACCCCGTTTCTCGCCCCTTGGGGAGAATCCTGTGAACCCTCGGCAAGTGAATTTCGCCAATAGTGCCGCGGCAAAGCCAGGCTCCGTCCACGAAAGTCCATCTTTATTTCCGCTTGCGGGCGCGCGCTCACCGCGCCCATCGAAACCGCCATAGGCGAGGCCAAGCCGGGTGGAAGGCGATACTCGAAAAATCAGAAAAACTGGGAGGAATCGATGCTTCATCAGGTAGGAAAAACGGAAACCCGTCCGCCGGTCGGGGCAGTGCGCCGCACTCCGCCGGCGCTTCGCCAGTGCTGCGACAACTATATCTGTCCGACCTGCGACCAAGTCGTCGAACTGACGGACTTCCGCCAGGTCGTCTGGCATCAAAGGCCGGGCCATCGGCCGATGGAATTGGATGACTGAGCGGACCTGCCGGAGACAAAAAGGGCCCGAGAAAAGAGGGCCCGAGAGAAAAAGGGCCCGCGCCTTCCAGAGGAATGCGCGGGCCGAAGCTGGAGTAGCCATTCGATAAACGCGCAACCGGCCTACCGGTTGCGCCAGGCGGATCAACCGCCGTTGGCCGGAGCCGGGGCCGGAGCCGGAGCGGCAGGCGCGGGTGCCGGCGTCGTCGACGGAGCCGCAGGCGTCTCCACCTTGGGCGCCTCGACCTTCGGCGCATCGAGCTTCACATTGACATCCGTCGATCCGCCACCGCCGGTGCGGCCACCGACATTGATGATGCCGGTAAAGAACAGCAGGGCCACGATCGCGATGATGGCAAGAACGATCGCCACTGCTGTGCCGGCGCCGCCCCCGCCACTGGTGTTTACAACTGTAGGTCTGTCGGCCATGGTTTCCTCTCCTCTGCCGATTGGGATGTCGTGGCAACGGCGCCAAAGCTGGAATGTTCCTGCTTTCGGGCCACGGTCCCTTGTCAGGCGGGACCTGAGGCCGCACCTTTGAGCGCAGAGGTCCGAATGGGCGATTTCTGGAAACAAGTAGGCCCACAACTCATTGTGGCACAACCGTCGAGTAACGTCCCTTCATCGGCGGTTTGAAAGTGGAGTTGCCCGCCATTTCCTGCGATGTGGCGGGCAACTCCCACAATCCCGCAGTCTGCCGAGATTCGCGAACCTGTTCGCCGCGCTTTTGCCGGTCGATCCAAACGACCACAGGCGTGCGCGACGTACTTTTATGCTCTGCCTGCCGCTTCGCTCGATCTCAGCGCGGGCCGCCCAGGCTGTCGCCAAATCATGATGCACCACTCCGAGCGGAACCCGGCCGCCCGTCACGCCGTTGACTTCCGCGAAGGGATCCTGTGGGCGGAGGCCGCCATGGACAGCTTCGAACTGATCGATCTTCTCTGCGTCGTCGACGCCTGCGCCAGCGATGGCGCGGCTGGGCGCCTTGTTTCGATGTCGAGAGCCGTCGAGGAACTGCGCGTCTTGACCGGTGACTTCGTCTCATCCGACGAAGCGGCGGCGAACGCGTTGAGCCAGGTGGCGCTGCAGCGCGGCTGCGCGGTGTTGTTCGACGAACAGCCCGGCGCCGATATCGTCGGCGAGTACTGATTTCCCCTCGACGGAAGAGCGGCGCTATTTCGCCAGGGTGATCATCCTGCCGGCATACATCTCGCGATTGCCGAGCTCGGCCGCGCAGTCCGATTTCACCGCCGAGTTTCCGGTCATGCCTACGGTATTGCCGACCAGCCGCAGGCAATTGCCCTGCGCGTTCATGTCCGAATTCCCGGCATAGGAGATCGCCGCGTCGGGGGCATAGATGAAACCGCTGACCACCGAGCCGGATCCGCCGTTGATCGTCAGCGCCGCGGTGTTGCCCTTGGCCTGGAAGATTGTGATGCCTGCATAGGGGCCGCTGGTCGGCGGCGAGAGGTTCACCTGCTCATTGGCATTGATGTAGAGCTGCGAGCCTTCCATCAGGAAGATCGTCACGCCCTGGCCGGTGAGGCTGCCGTTGCCGCCGGGCTTTATGGTGACATTGCGCAGGATGTAGACGCCCGGATTAAGCGTGATCTTTCCTGACCAGGTCTTGTCGCAATAGGTGCCGGGCGAAAGCGTGACCGTCTTGCCGTTCGGCATCGATTGGCACATGCCGTAAGCGGGCGGGGTGACATTGGCCAACGGGTCGAACGATGCGTACTGGTTTTCGAGCGGTGCGTCACACGAGAGTGTTGCGTTGGGCGGCATTATCCCCGAGGTCGAGCCGACCGTCGAGACGCATGCGGCGCTAAGCAGGGCCGAGCCGCCGCGGTCGATGGCGTCGGCCGCGTCCGAGTTTGCGGCGATCACGCAGCCGTTCATCGCCACATTGGTCGAGCCCTGCAGGTTAACGGCGGAGCCGACATGCGGATCGAGCGCCAGAACGCACGCTTGCGCCCCCGGTTTGACCTCGACGGAGGCGGAGCGGGTCGCCTGCCAGGCCGGCGCGCCGCTGATGAAAGCCGCTCGGCTGATGCTCGACGACAGCGAGATGGTGTAGCCGCTCGGATCGCCGCTGGCCGCTGCCTGGAACGCCCCGACGCTGCCCGAATATTCGCCGGCGTCGGCGACGCTCAGATTTGCTGAGAAGAAAGTCAGGCCGAGCTGGCGCACATCGCCGGCCGACATGGTCGGTTGGTAT
>NZ_RZSF01000094.1:0-20365 GCF_004023325.1 Mesorhizobium sp. M1A.F.Ca.ET.072.01.1.1
CCTTATAGGCTATCCAAATAATCGAGTGGGAATGATTCAGGCCCATCCGAACATCGCTGAAATTGCGCTAGAGTTCGATCTAAGTCACTGAGATAAAAGATAGTTTTGGCCGGCAATTTTCGCCGGTTATCGGTGTGCGTCGTTTGGAGCTGCCGTACCGGTTGCCGGACCTCACCCACATTGCCACGATGATTTTTGACAGTACCGTCACGTCATAGAGGGCTTCTGACGGTACCTTTTTCCACGCCAAGCAGCTGAAAACTAAAGGTAAATTCTGCAAATCAGCCCTCAAAACCTGATGACGGTACTTTAAGCTTCCGCGAAGTTCGGCCATCGGGCGATTACGTTCAATGGCTCGCCATAGCTACCATTTGCAAGGTCCACGAGCCCTGGCGGGAGCAAGGCGGAACAATCCGATTGCCGGCGAGTTTTCAAGATGAAGGGCGCATCTGTTTCGGAGGAAGACTGGGATGAAACGCGTCCTTGCCCAAAATGCGGTACGGCTGATGCTGGGCGGCGTAACCGCCTGTCTGCTTACGGTCGTTGATATCCCCAACCAGATTCCACCATTCTCGCTAGTGTCGCAGGCAAGGGCCGCCACCGAGGTTTCGATCAGCACATTCTACGAAGACCTGTCGTCCCATGGCGATTGGGTCTCGTATCATGGAGCGACCGTTTTCGTGCCAACTGATGTACCTGACGATTGGCGCCCGTATACCCTGGGCCATTGGGTCTATACAGAGGAGTATGGCTGGCTCTGGGTATCCGACGAGCCATTCGGCTGGGCGACGTACCATTACGGCCGGTGGGGCTATGCCGACGATATCGGCTGGTATTGGGTTCCGGGCACTCGCTGGGCGCCAGCATGGGTGACTTGGCGTCGTGACAGGGAGCACATCATTTGGGCTCCGCTGCCGCCGCGCCGTGATCCGGACTTGATTTCAATCGAGGTGACCTTCGACACGACGCCGAATTATTACTGGGTGGTAGTCCCTAGCCGCGAATTCCTTGCTGCCGACGTTTCTGTCGCCGTTATCCGTGATAGGTCCGAGTTTGTGCGGATTGTCGAGGCGGCCCAGCCGGCCGGCGACGTGACCATCCAGAACAACGTGGTGGTCAACAAAGTCATTGATGTTGATGTGATCGAAAAGGAGACGGACCAGAATGTGACTGCCGTCAAGGTCAGCAAGACCGACGCGCCCGAGCAGTCCGGCAAATTGGAAAATGACACGGTCGCGGTCTTCGAAGGTGAGGTGAAAGCCGACCCCAAGGCAAAACCAGCTAAGCTAAAGGACATCGAGCAGGTGAAGCAGGTTCAGGCTGGCCGTAAATCGAAGCCGACCGAAGGCGCAAGGGCCGATGGGGCGGAGCCGGAAGAGACCGCCAAGCCTGAGCAGCCCGCCGCCGAGCAGCAGCAGGCCGAGCCGGAACAGGCCGCCAAGCCTGAGAAGCCGAAGGGCAAGAAGCAGCCCGCCGAGCAGCAGGCCCAGCCGGAACAGGCTGCCAAGCCTGACGAAACGAAGGCCAAGAAAAAGCCCGCCGCCGAGCAGCAGCAGACCGAGCCGGAACAGGCTACCAAACCTGAGAAACCGAAGGCCAAGAAGCAGCCCGCCGCCGAGCAGCAGGCCGAGCCGGAACAGGCTGCCAAGCCTGAGAAACCGAAGGCCAAGAAGCAGCCCGCCGCCGAGCAGCAGGCCGAGCCGGAACAGACGGCCAAGCCTGAGAAACGGAAGGCGAAGGAGCAGCCCGCCGCCGAGCAGCAGCAGGCCGAGCCCGAGCAGGCGGCCAAGCCCAAGCCACGGAGCGAGAAAAACAAGGCGTGCGATCCGCAGACTGACGCGAACTGCTAGGCGGCCGCGAAGGAAAGTCGATTGCACAGCCGCCGGAGTTACCCGGGGCGAGTCAGCGACACTCGTCTTTGCAGTCCGAGTCCCTGCGATTTTCCCCGACGTTCCTCGGCTCCGATAGCGTCGGATCCTTGGCGGCGGATGGGCCCAGTGCCGGGACGTTGTTCTGGACCGTCATGACCAATGTTCGGCGGCCGGCGCGCGCATGTCGGTGGGCGGGCCACTGAACGCAGCAAGGGCGAAGCAGTCGTGGCGCTCGAGGAGAAATTCACGCGCTATCGCCAACACGCTGACGGCTGGTCTGCGCTGCCGAAGCGAAGGGCATGTGAAATCGGGCAGGGCGATGTTGGAACCATTGCCATTTGCCACAGAAGCCGGGCTAGAGCGGCGGATTTTCATGTGAGTCCATAGCCTGCGGCAGTGAAGTAGTTTCTGCATTCTGTTAGGGAGAACAGATTGCAGATATCGCCGATGGCCTGCCACAGAGCGTCGATGGTTCTGATGGCCTTTGCGCGCAGATGCGCCTTGAGCTTGGCGAAGGCCATTTCGATCGGGTTGAGATCCGGACTGTAGGGCGGTAGGAAGAGCAGCCATGCGCCTCTGGCCCTGATGGCTGCCTCGGCGGCTGGACTCTTGTGGGCGGCGAGGTTGTCAAGGATGACGACATCGCCCCTTGCCAACGTCGGAGCGAGCTGCGTTTCGACGTAGGTCTCGAAGATGCGCCGGTTCATCGGCGCGTCGACGACGAAAGGGGCGGTAAGCCCATGGCAGCGCAGCCCGGCGATGAAGGTCTGCGTCTTCCAATGTCCAAACGGTGCCTTTGAGCGCAACCGCCGACCCTTCAGGCAGCGACCGCGCAAGCGCGTCATCTTCGTCGTGGTTCCGGTCTCGTCGATAAACACCAGCCGATGTGGCTCAAGCCGCATCCGCGGCTGGCGTTTGGCCCGCCACTCCTGGCGCGCCTTGCTGATGTCGGGTCGATCTTGCTCGCTGGCCAGCAGCGTTTTTTTTGAAGCGGTAGCCGTTCCTGATGAGCCAACGTGAGATCGAGGCGGGAGCGACTTGGACGCCTGCAGCAATAACCAGTTGGGCGGCAAGCTCCGGCATGGTGATGTCGTCCTTCTCGGCCACACAACCAAGCAGGAACGCACGATGCGGATCGAGCTTGGAATGGCGGCGGCCACCACTGGCTTTGGGCGCCAGGCTCTCGGTCTCTCGATAGTTCCTCATCAGGATAACGACGAACGAAACCGACACCTCAAAATGTGCCGCCGCCGCACGCCGAGAATGGCCCGCCTCGACAAACCGCACAACACGTTCACGCAAATCGAGCGAATAGGGCTTGGGCATGGCAAATCACCTCCACAAGGAAGTGAATCACAAACCTTACATCAGCGGAATCCTTCGCGATTCAATCTGATGGTCCGACGCTCTAGCGTCGGACTGAGGTCCGAAGCTCACCCCCTCTTTCGAACTTCTTGAAGCGCAGTACGACCTCGCGGGCACCGTCGCAAACGGTCGCCAGGAGGATTCTTAGCCGCGAAGCAACACAGTGCATCTGCGGCCGGAACATTTTAGCCCCATTGAATGTTTCACGCCTATGGATAGCCGCCAAATACTGTCAAAGCAACAATTAAAAAACCGCACGAGCTCTATTGAACTGGTCACGAGTTCGGCTCGCCGCCAGGGCCAATCTCAACGAAGCGACGATCAGCGAATGGCGGGTAGAAAAATTTCGCGAGGCCGCCCGCCAACTCGAAACAGACGAGAGCGAAGAGAACTTCGATCGCATGCTAAGGAAGGTTGCGAAGTCGCCGCCTCCGAAGGATGAGAAGGCCAAGGCGGACAAGGAGTAGGCAGCCACTTCGCGACCTTGCTGCGAAATGCTAAGATGGCCTCATGCCTGACCTTGAGATGGAGCTAAGGCATCTGCGCGATGCCGAGCGACTGATATTCAACGCCGAGATGTGCGTCACTCTTCAGGAGATGCATCTTGCCAGAGTCAGCGCGCGCGGAGACGATCCGAAAAAGGCGGAGTTCACTCTCAGGCTCTATGAGCAAACCTTGGCAGCCTTCTATCAACAGCGCGAATCGATCCTAAGTTCTATTCGATCACTGCATCGTTAGACCGCCGAACCGTCAAATTTGGGCTTAACCTAAACGGGTCCACAAGCGGCTGGCTTTTTATCAGGGCTTGCCTTGAACGCTCAATTGCTCTCCGGGCCTCAGCCACCAGTTGTCTATCAAACGTACGTGTGCGCGAAGGCAGTTTGAAAACGGCAGGATCGTTATTGGCCAACGCGGGCCTCCGGTCTTTGATCTCAGACGGGAGCGCGGTCGCTGTCTCTCAGCCGCCGATGTCCATTGGGTTGTTACCGGCGATATTCGTTAACATATAGGAACCGGGTTCGGTTCCTAACCATTTCTCAGCACGGGTTTGTCAAATATATAATCGCCTCAGCGAATAGGAGAACGGATTTAGAACACCGAATCCCGCAATGTTGCCGCCATACGCCGGGCCCTGGAGGGCGCGGGGATCGTCTTTCGTTTTGAAGGGAGCCCATCACTTACCCGCTCTGAAGCTCAGCATCGGACTCGCGATCCCGACAATAGAACGTGGCGGCGGCGGCAGGCAAACCGCGCCCCCTAGGACGTCGAGAACACCGATCGCTGCACGCCGGCTGGGGCGTGCCTTCGCACAGTCAGGGCGACTCCGATAGCGCGAGCGTTGCAGAATAGACCGGGTCTCCGGCTGCGCCGCGGACAAAGACCGTCAAGGCCTCCCAGACTTTGCCCTTCCAGACCGAACACATACTGCGGCATGTCGCATCATGAGCAGCATGACTTGCGCGCGCATTTAAATTTGAGGGCCCCGGCAAGGAGCTTCTAACGGACGCCATGACAACAGCGTCGGTCGGAAGGCCAACCCACCCGCGTTTACCTGATCACGTCGATGCCGGCCTGGTCGAGCCAAGGCCGGATTAGCGCCACCCCGCGCGGCCGCCGGTCCATGAGACCTGATTCACTATTCGTTCATGATATCAGCGCACGCTGATAAGCAGGCATGGCAAGTACCGCTGGCCCCAGCGTTGATCCCCCCTCAGCACTGGGGCTTTCGGTTCTCCGACGCGTGCCGAATTCAATCCTGATCTGCACGGCCCCATACGCCGCCAGGCCGCCGGGCAGCGTTACGAATGCCGTGCCGGCTTAAAACCTTCGCCTTACTGCTTCATTTGCTGGAGCCGGCGAGCATCCTCCCTTCGTTCGGCGGCGTGAGAGGGTGGATAGTTGCCCGCCATCCCGTCGTAGTCCGGGGTGGCGGCTGTTGAGTCTCAGCCGGACAAACCGCCCCCACGGTGCTGCATCGCTTCGCCCAGAAGGTGAAACACGCTTTCGACCTCCTCGTATATCTCTTTGGGCGCAATTCCCTGACGCGCGGCAGAAGCCAGGAGTTCAACGACAAGATCGGCAATGTTCCCTGGGTCGCCGGCGCTCACGTTTGGCAGATGTTCGGCCATCCATCGGTCCAGAAATTTCAAAGCCCGCGCGCTCATGCTGAGGAAAATCTGGCCGCTACCTTAAGGTCTCGTCTCATGCAAGCCCGTTGCCTGGGGTGACGGGCATCTGTTTGCCGTCTCAGCCAAACCGGGTTCATCCAAACGTCATGATTGGGCTCTACATTAGCGATGCCGAATATCCCATCCGGCTCCTCAAAAGACCTTCAGCCCGGCTCGCAACCGGGCTTTCTTTTCTAGCTGTCAGGCGGCTTCCAGCTTGGATCGTATGGAGCCGATGGCGCTTACGATGGCCTCTGCGGCTTGTCTGTCGAGCGCGATGTCCAGGATACCCTCGGTCGTCTGTATCGACAGGAGGCCGAGAGCGCCTTGGCCGTCACATACGGTGCCGACATGGATTTCGGTCGGCACAAAAGGCCGTGCGTTTTCCCTGCGGTTCATCGATCACCTTTGTTAACGGGGCGAGCGACACTTTCGCAACCTGGTGACATATTCAAGCGGGCTCAGGTTGTATTGTCCCCAAGCTTCGCGTTTTCGTCGCAGGCAGGCTAGGTTCCTTCCTCGAAATCCTGCAGTGTCGCATGACGCAGCGTGTGCTCACCGCGAAGGAATCTTACCCGGCCGGTGATGCCAGGCTTCACCCACTCCACATCCCTGAGTCCGCCGGGCAGCGTCACGGCAGCCGTTCGGGCATAGCGGCCACCGCGCGCCATGATCGCCGCAGCGGGCTTCCCAGGCTCTCGCTTGATGCCCAAAAGCTCGAAGTCGCCGACATCCCAACATTTGGTTTTGACCCAAGACTCCACCCTCCGCTTCGGTCGCGTCGTTTCGAGACGCCCTCAAGGCCCATATTCTCGACTGCTTCGAAGAAGGCGGCGCCGCCGCCCTCAACATGGTCGCTGTATTGGATGACGTCCCTGGAGGGCTTCACCAGATTCCAGAGCTTGGCCTTACGCTCGATCAGCGGCACCGAACGAAGATCCTGGCCGTCGAGGTGCAGGATGTCGAAGGCGACAAATGCAAGCAGCTTGGCGTTCCAAGTCATGCGCGAGTGCATGGCCTGGAAGTTCGGGGGCCGTCCGGCTCCGGCGCGATCATCTCCCCGTCAAGAATGAAGGACTCGGCCGGCAGCTTTTCAGCCGCGGCGACAACAGGCCAATAGCGAGCCGACCAGTCATGCCCGTTTCGAGAGAGGGCGCGCGCACCGGCCCAGTCGAGGATCAGCTGGGTTCGGTAGCCGTCGTATTTGATCTCGTGCAACCGATCGTCGCTGACCGGCGGCGTCTCGACCTGGACGGGCTCGAAAACATTCCTACCGGCCGCCCTTCAAGCACTGCAGATGATCAGTGTAGGCAATAGCCGGAACAATGGCCGTCGTCGGATGTTGGGGTCGCTGGTGAGCCGGTGGTCATTTGTGAATCCATCGGCGGGTCGAGAGCTGAGCGAGCACGAGAAGGCTTCGTCGGCTCTCCCCATTTTGAGAGCAACAGTAATGAACGACGCGACCCCGGTCCTCGGAAGCGAGAGGTCCGCGCTGAGATATTTCCGCGTTCATTCGGCTTCCCGGCCAGGGGCCGAAGAAGATCGTGATGCTCCTGGACGCTTGCGTTGACCTGTGCAGCCTGTCGGACCGGCCGCACAGCTGTGGATAGTAAGCTCTTATTCACCATATCAGGGCATCGTAATTGAAGGGGCGGCCAAAGCCCCTAGTCTACCCCTGCGTCAAATGACGCGCCCCGCCCAGAGCTGGCGGCCGACGCTTTCATGTAACCCCGCCCCCCAGCAGTATGCGTCGGCCGCTGGCTCGTGCCGGCCTCCAAGGCTGCCGAGACCCAATCAGGAACGAGCCTTACCTCCCCGAGTTCGGGGGCATCAAAATCTAGCCGACGCGCGGACGTCATGGGGTGCGTGTCGCTGAGGAGGAACCGCGTAGTGCAAGTATTCAAATGACGACCGGAGAGCTATCTGCCCAGCGCTTGCGGGAGAGCTCAATCAGCTCGCGCTCGTCGGTGATGCCCGCCATGTAGTTTGCGATAATGCGCGAGGCTCGGTGCTCCTTCTGCTCCTCTGTCTCGTTGGATGCAGAGGTGGCCGCAAAAACTCGGCTCAGGATTTCTATTTCGTCGGGATTGAATACGCCCTTTGTCAACCGCCCCATAGGCATAACTTTGCCCTCCGTCCGGACACCCCCGCTCAGAATAATCAAGTGCGCCGCCGGTGGGTAGTGATACGTGTGCGTTCGCATCCTGGCGCTCTCAACCGCATCTCTCAAGGCGGGCAATGCGCCTGCCGGTCGGACTGGAGCGGTAGCCGAAATGTTCTGCAACGCCGGAACATCTTGCGATCCTTGCTGAAGCGCTGAATGAAGTCCGGGACGTCCTGCCGCCAGGCAGCTCGGAGCGCGAGAATGGCATTGAAACGCTGGACGACATAAAGGTCGCGTTGTCGAAGCCAGGAAAAACCCGCCGATGAGAAGCCAGTTCGCTGCTGAGCCGTTAGGGCGGCTCTACGGGTGGCGGCACCTGCTTGGTCGCGTTTCGACCGGCTCAAAATAAGGGGGCAGCTTTACTCGAGTTGCGAAGACGAATGGGTCCGGGCCGTCTTATCGCCCTCTATGAAACGGTCCATCCGCTCGTGCAGTGTCGAGACGCTACCTTTGAGGTCGCGGACGCCCGTCATCACCTCGTCGCGAAATTCGCGAAGGCCGGCCTTGGTGATGTAGGTCTCCGCAACGTGTAGCTTGTGCGCCGCGAGCTGCTCGGCAAGCAGCGATACCGAGGCGATCGCCATGTCTGCCCTGGCATGTGCGCCGCGTGCATCCTTTTTGACCTCGTCCGGCGCCGATTTGATAGCCGCCTCGATGCGCCACCACAGGCCAGCCACGGCGCTGACGACGGCAAGCAGAAACGCGATATTCGAATTAAGTTCGCTCAATCTCCCCTCCCCAGCTCAGCTCGACGTTCGGCGCTCGCCCTGGTGTGACGGTCGCAGTCCGCCGGCGCGTAGAGGCCGACGGCGCAGCCCGGCGCAATCGTCCTGTCGATCTTGTTCTGGTCGGCCAGCGGCTTTCCCTGCGCGCCCGCGAGGCTGTTACCGATGGCCGAGCGCAGCGCCGGCGCACCATTGACGTCGGAACGTACACGCCGCCAGCGTCGATGCAGTCGTCAAGAGACCCATGCGAGCATCAATGCCCGTTCTGATCGCATCCTGATTATCCTTTTCGATCTTGGCGCGGACCTCTTCGGCGCCGCGGTGCTTGATGACTTCGTAAACTGTGAAAGCGGCGCCGGAGACGAGAGCCGCAATGCCGGCCCAGGCGATAGCGCCGGCCGCCAGGCGCGAGACGCCAAGGCGGCCGACAAGCAGGCTGATGAGGAACCTCATAGCAGCCACCAGATCAGGAACCCGGCAATAGCAGCTAGGCTTACGGCAGCGACCGCGCGCAGGCGATCGAGGATCACTGCGAAGACGGAGGTGAGATTTTCCATTACGTCGGCTCCGCCCCGAGAGCCGCGGCGAGGCGCTTCGCCTTACGGTTCGCATACCGGCGCCAGGCGAGACCGCCGATTGCGAGCAGCGCGCTTGCGATTGCCAGGACGACGACGACCCTGCCGATCCATTCGCTAGTGTAGGAGAACGGCGAAAGCTGGTTCTGCAGATCGTACAGGTAGCCGGAAATGCCGAGTCCGCTAGCACCGGCGCCGGTGGCCGCATCGGCCGGCGCTGTCGATGGGGCAGCCCTGGCATCCTCAACAAAGGCTTTCGCCTGGCCGCCGTCGACGAAGCTCGCTATCTGCGGCATGACGCCGGTTGCCCAAGCTTGGCCGATCGAGCGCACCTCCGCGACGCGACATGACCAACCGCGGCCGAACACCGGCCACGTCTTCAGGTGCTGAAGGAAGGTCAGGCGCTGATCGCAGATCCGGTCGATCAGGGCATCGTGGTTGTTGCAGGCCTGGACGGCAGCGATGGTGCCCTGTAGAGCGGCCCGAGCGCGCGCTGCAGCCAGAGGATCGACTGCTTCGGGCCGGAGTTCGCCGCGCCGTCGAAGACGACGTAGTCGACCCCGGCCGGCAATAGACCGCCCTTCACCGTGTCCCAGTATTGACGATCGTAGATCTCGAAGAGTTCCTGGCTGGTGATGCTCTTCACCGAACGGAGGGCCAGCTTTTTGCTCCTGCGATAGGCGTCATAGATCCGCTGGGTCACACCCTTCATCGTGGCGTCCCCCGGGTCGGCCGGGTGATTGCTGTAGCCACCCTCGTGCGCGAGCACGCGGGCGAGCGATTCCTGCTCGCGAGATCCGGTCATGACTTTTTCCTTTGGGTTGGGAACTTTCCTGCCCGTCGGCGATTGAGGGGCGCGCGACAGGGGGATTGCGGGATGGATTGTTTCAGGAAGCTCGAAACGCTGATCGACGCCGGCGGCGCCAACGCCGCGGGAGAAGCGCGCGCGTTGCTCGCTCACCTCAAGGCCAAGTCGGAGGTGCTGGCCGAGGCGGTCGACGAATTCCTGCTCGATATGATGACGCTGGATTTCTTGCTCGAATCCGAGCGGGAGGCATTCCACAACTCAGCACGCCGACTGGCGCATCGGCGGCTGACGATGGTGAAGCTGCTCTCGACGTAGCGGCTGTCCGTCCCGGCCGAGCCCTGCGGGTTGCCGAGCGAGATCTGCGTGGTGTAGCCGCCGCCGCGGTCGAGCGTGTCGGTGATGGATGCGATCGTGTAGCTGCCGTCGACGCCGGCGCGCAACTGGATCACGGCCGGCTCGCCCTCGATCGTGATCGAACCGGAGCTCTTCTGCCGCGCGCCGTCGATACGATCGGAATCGGCGCGGATCTGCGCTGCGATGGCGTCCGGCTCCATGAAGCGCAGCACGTCCTCCGGCTCGACGTCGTCGCCGGTCTCGACCTCTTCGATGACTTGCTTTGCCCTATCCAAGTCGTACCAGCGGCCCTTCTTCTTCTTGAAGCGCGGCCGGTCGGTCGCCGGCGTAAGGCCGCTCGCCGCAATCACCATGCCGCGGGTGATGACGATGGTCGGCAGCGGCTTGCCGGTCGCCGAAACGCTCCGGTTCCGAGGCACCAAGCCAGCCCGTGTTCCCTTGATGGCAAACGTCGCGCCATGCTCGCGCGCCAGCCGGTCGGCGAAGGCTAAGAAGCTCTCGTTATCTTGCGCTTCATATTCCAAGGGGCGACTCGCGAGCGACGGGTGCACCTTGATCCTCAGACCGGCCTCGCTGGCGGCCTCCCCGAGGACCTGGCCAAACGTGGTCTTCTCCCAATGGCGGTCGGTCGGCTGCTTGACCTTGCCTTTCAGGCTGGCCGAGCGCGCGGTGATGGAAAGCACGCTGCCGGAGCCGCGATCAAGAGACCAGTCGCAGGTGTCGACCTCGCCCTCGAAGCGGCGCATCGCACCGCCTGCCCAGCCGAGTTCGATCGAGACAGCGTGCCCGTCTTGGGAAACCGGACCGTCGCATCATGATCGTCGAGCGTGAACGTCGCCGATTGCGTCGCCTCGGTGCTCGACTTGGTGATCGACAACGAGATCAGCCGCGGCACGAAACGGGAGGTGACATCCTGCCCGCCGACCACGACGCGGAAATGACCTTTTCTCATTTTTCCTCACGCGCCGCAGGCGCTCCGGCGGGGCGCGGCATAGGGCGCGACGTCCGGCCGGGCTTGCGGGCTTTTTGCCCGCTGTCATTCGAAGAGATCAATCACTGGCCTGGGGGCCGCGCCTTCCGCCGCCATTTCCGCCGGTGTCATCACGGTCACGATTCGACCCACGGGAAGATAGGGACCGCACCGGGCAAGATCCTGGTTAAGGGCGAAGGTCTTCGCCACCATGCCGGAGAAGACCTTGCGGTAATAGCGCGCCAGGAGGGCGGACAGCGTCGTACCCTCCGTCCTGACGGTGACGGTCTCGGTCATGGGGTGTACAGAAATCGTATCCGAGCGGCTAAGCGTTTTCGCCGGGCTGCTGATCGTTGAGCAGGGTGGCCAGTGCGGTCGTGACCTGCGGCATGAAGAACGGCTTCGCAATCACGACGCTGTTGGGGACGCCTTCGGAAGGCCAATGAACGGCGCTGTCCCCACTGATGTAGATTACTGGCATGGCAGGATTTACCGGACGGATTTCGCGAGCCAAATCCCAACCTGATTTCCCCGGACCCAGACGAATGTCGGTAATCAAGGCTTTGAATGTCTCGGGCGCTGCATCGAACGCGCTCAATGCAGCTTCGGCACTGGTGAAGCACGACACGGCAAAGCCAGCTTCCTCCAAAGCCGCTTCCATTTCCATAAGGATGAGAGTTTCGTCTTCAACGACCAGAATCGTGCCGCCGCCCATAATGTCCCTTCCTCATTTGCCCTACTACGCTCTCGCAGCGGTTCGGTTCCAAAAGAAGTAATCGTTTTTCCACGCCCTTTAGCCGAGCAGCGAAAACAGCGCGGCGAAGAAATCGCTCGCCGCCGGCGCCGCCGATTTCTGCATCTTGACGGTGATATCCACGAGTTGGCCGACCCCGTCGCGGTCGAGGAACGATGCTGGTCATTCACTGACTGGATGACGTGGAAGCCGAACACGCTGCCGTCGCCGCGCGTGACCAGCTGCGGCGTTCCGGCAGCCTGCGTTGCGGAGGATTGTTCAACCTGCCAAGGCCACCGAGCTTCGATGGGATCAGGCGTCTCGAGACGGTGAACGTCTCGGCCCCGACGCCGGATCCTCGAGCTGCGGCATGGCGCCGACCACGGGCTTCTAGGCATAGTCATGCGTGGTTTCGCGCGAATGCGTGTCGATGTCGACAGCGGTCGCATTCGACCAAGCCGATCTTCATCAGCATCAGCGCGGCCCTCCGAAGTCGATCGGCTGGTCCCGCGTGTGGAATTGCACGTGTTGGCCCGTGGTCCTGCCGCCGAGCGAGTCCACAGGCCACATCAAGTCCGCCTTGGGGAGGCTCCAGGCTCACGGTTCCACCGTCGTTCCACTGCGCTCAGAAAGGCAACGCTCAGCCTGCTGAGTTCGGGTTCGACCAAGTTGTACTGGTCTTGAGACACGGGGCGGCCAGATCAGACCTTCACCACATTCCTCGAACCCGCAACCTCAAAGTCGCGCGAGGCGTCCTTGTCCGTGACCACGACGGACGCCAGTGGGATTGACCCGTCAGCGATATCTCGACGTCCTGCCGGTCAATGCCGGGAAGCTCGACTGAAACCTCCATCATGCTGTCGTTTTCGACGACGTCGGTTCGTGGGCCGCCTGCTTCCCAGCGGCCGAGCGCGCCGACGGGGTGATAGAAACGTCTCCGGAAATCCTCGAAAATCCGGTTCAAGTCGCGTTGCAGGGAGAAGTCGGGGGCGTCCTGCTCCCGCTCGCAACTTCGCCGCTCTTCTCGTGCCCTATGGGATCAGGTCCCTGATCTGCATCGTCAACCTCCTCTAGCCTCCAAGGGCTAAGCCATCTTGAGTTGGATTTTGCGGGCCTTTTCCGGCGCCGCTTTGGGCAGCACCAGACGCAGGACGCCGTTCTGCGACGCCTCGATGCCATCGCGGTCGATGTCCTCGGATAGCGTGAAGACGCGCTCATAGTCGCCGGCGCTATGTTCGGGATAAACCTGACGATAATTCTCAGGCTGTTGATCGACCGCGTAGCCGCGGATCGCCAGTGTTCGTTTCTCAAGCGTGATATCCACTCCATCCGAGGCGACGCCGGGCATATCGACGAGAAGGACGACATTGTCCTGCGTCTCATAGATATCGGCGCGTGGCACGAATACGGGCCGCGACCGGGTCCGTTCGCCGCCGTCAGGCTTGCTGATGACCTGGCGATCAGTGGTCTTTAGTTCCTGAGCCATGGTTCCCTCCTCTTATCCCTTAATCTGGATCTTCTTCGGCCGATCCGCCTCCGGTCGATGCAGTTCGACCTCGAGCACCCCGTTGCCAAAACGCGCCTCGACCTGTTCCGGATCGACGCGGAACGGCAGTTGCACCGTCCGGGAGAAGCTTCCGTAGGGGCGCTCGCGACGATGCCAGACGGATTTCTCGTCCTCCGCCCGAGATTCGCATTCGCCCTTCAATGTCAGTGTATTGTCGCGCACCGTAAGTTCGACCTCATCCGGCGCGATCCCAGGCAGTTCGGCGCTCAGCGCTACGCTATCCTCGCCGACCCAAGATTGACCGGGGGAAACTCCTGGGCGGCACTGGCCGTCAGGCCGGCCAGACGCTGATTCACTTCCTGTTGCATGCGCCGCATTTCCTGAAACGGATCGAATCCGACACGGCCCAAATCCGATAACAGCATGGGTATCCTCCTTCGATTGACGACCAGACGCCGCAACGCGTGAAGCACGCGTGCACCGGAAGCGAACTGGATCGAAGGCAATCGGGCGGCGATCAGGCAGAGACCGAGACGGCCAAGAGCCAACCCGCAACCGCGAGGAGACAGGTTCGGGCAAACGCCGGAACACATCCTCCATGCGAGCGACACGAACCGAACTCGATCCATGACAGGACCGTTGTTCCCGTGCCAGGAACCGATAGCGGCATCCGGCAAAAATGAGTTAGGGGCGCAAATTGCGTTTCAAGAGGTGATCTTTGAGATGCTCCGCGATCGCCGACCGGGCCGCTTCGGCCGTGACCGTGAGCTTCACCGCGCCTTAGTTTGGATCGGTGGCGAGGGTTCCTCCCTCAGGCGCGCCATGTTCTACGACACAGAATGAAGCCGCTAAGCGCTCGCTTCGGCTTCTCTGATTTTTGGCTCTCGCGGTGTGCCCACGCTGCCACCTTCCCAACGAAGGCGCCGGGCTGATCTGGGCGAGATAGATCATGCCCGCGAGCGTATGGCCCTCGACCGCGCTTTGAACGAAGCCTCAACGAGATCTACAGAACGGATTACCCGCTCGCGCGAGTTGCTCGCTACAGGACAAGTTCGAGCATGCTGGCCGGATGGAGCCGCCGTGAAGGGGATGTGCAAGATGGGCGTGCGGCAAGCATTGCGTTTTTCGACTCGGCGGCCGTTGCCAACACACACTCATGAACCATTGGCCGAGGGCTATGCTTAATGGCTTGCAACAGGCAAACCAGCCGAGGCGTCATCCAACCAGCCTATCTTGGTTCGCTGGAGTTTTGGCCGCCGGCGTTGCCGGAATCTTCTCTCGGCATATCTATGGCAGAGAGCAGAGCGGTCGGGAATGCCTGGCCCTCAAGCGGATGTCACTGACAACGGATCACAAGCTGCTGTTTTGACGTAATTGGAATAGCATGCCGCTGGCTTGCGTTTAACCAGAGAGCACGAGGCGAATCCGAACGGAGGACGTTCGATGCATGCCGGCTTCCTACAAAACTTGATCATAGCTGGATTGGGAGCCCTCACAGTCAGCTGCGCTGGCGTTCCAGCTCAGAAAATGGTGCCAATAACCGGCTATGGCCCCAACCCCACCCTGCCGAAACCGACCCCTACACTGATCCCGACCGTCAACATCGCGGAGGCAACAGGCTGGCAGAAAGGTGGTATGCCGACCCCGGCGAAGGGGCTGAGGGTGACTGCGCTCGCCACCGGCCTCGACCATCCGCGCTGGCTGCACGTGCTCCCGAACGGCGACGTGCTTGTGGCCGAAACCAATGCCCCTGCCAAGCATGACGCTGGCTTCAGCCTCAGAAAGCTCGTCATGAATCAGGCCATGAAGCGGGCCGGCGCTGCGACCATCAGCGCTAACAGCATCACGCTCCTGCGCGACACCAATGGCGACGGCGTTGCGGATGTGCGCAGAATTTTCGTGGAAGGCCTCAATTCGCCCTTCGGCATGACGCTTTCCAAAGGCAAGCTCTATGTCGCCAACACCGACGCGCTTGTCGCTTTCCCCTACTCCAACGGCCAGACCCGAATAACCGCGCCGCCGGAAAAGATCGTCGACTTGCCGGCCGGAGACATCAACCATCATTGGACCAAGGACGTGATCGCAAGTCCGGACGGACGCAAACTCTATGTCACGGTTGGCTCCAACAGCAACGCTGGAGAAAATGGCATCGCTGCGGAGAAAAACCGCGCCGCCGTCCTTGAGGTGGATCGGTCCAGCCGCAGCACCCGGGTTTTCGCGTCTGGGCTGCGCAACCCAAACGGGCTCTCCTGGAATCCTGAAACCGGCGAGCTTTGGGTCGCCGTAAACGAGCGTGACGAGCTTGGCGACGATCTCGTGCCTGATTACATCACTTCAGTTCGCAACGGCGCTTTCTATGGCTGGCCCTACAGCTATTATGGGCAGAACGTCGACGAACGCGTCAAGCCACAGCGTCCTGATCTTGTGGCGGAGGCGGTCAAGCCCGACTACGCGCTCGGCTCCCATACGGCCTCTCTGGGACTGACCTTCTCCAGCCGCGCGTCGCTCGGCACGGCCTATGGCAACGGCGCTTTCGTTGGCCAGCACGGCTCATGGAATAGAAGCGTACGCAGCGGTTATAAGGTGATCTTCGTGCCGTTCCGCGGCGGTAGACCGAGCGGGCCCCCGAAGGATGTGCTCACCGGCTTCCTCGGACATGATGGCAAGGCGATGGGCCGTCCGGTCGGCGTTGCTGTCGATCGGGCCGGCGCGCTGCTCGTCGCCGACGATGTTGGTAATGTCATCTGGCGGGTCAGCCGAGCGAAGGTGCGTTAGCGCCAGTGCCTTTCTGGCCGCTTTTTCCGTAAACCGCGATCTCCAGCGTATTCGCATACAAAGACTGTTTTCCGGGCACAGCAAGATCTTACCTCTGCCGCCGAGATGCCATTCATCGTGCTCGACGGCTCCGATCTGGAAGCGGCGCTCGATGGTGTGATGGTCGCCAAGATGCGCAATGCCGGCGAGGCCTGCACCGCGGCCAACAGGCTCTGGGTCCACGCGGCATCCACGATGCGTTCGCTGAGGCTTACGCAAGCGCATGGCGGCGCTCGCCATCGGCCCGGGCACGGACCCTAAAACCGAATGCGGGCCGATGATCACCACAAAGGCCGTGGACAAGATCGATCGGCTGGATCAGGACGCGGTTGCCCGCGGCGCGAAAGTCCCGTGTGGCGGCGCCGTGTCTGAAGACAAGGATTTCTTCTACCCGCCAACGGTTTTGAGCGACGTGCCGGAGGACGCCTGCCCATGAGGAGATATCTGGGTCCCGTAACGCCAATTAGCAGCTTCGAGGATGCGGCGGAGGCCACTGCAAAGGCGAACAGCACCGAGTATTGCATTGCCGCCTGTATCTACGCACGCAACCTTGCAAAGGCACCCGCATGGCATCCAAGATCGAGTCCGGTATGATCGCGCTCAATCGCAGTCTGATCTCCGACCCTGCCGCCCCTTCGGCGGCGTCAAGCACCGCGGGCTTGGGCGCGATGGCGGCCAGAAGCATGGCATAGCCGAGTTCATGGAGGCGAAATACATCGCCGTGACGATCCGATGACACAGAAAGACCCATTCCGCACGCGCGATCACGTCCCCGAGTTCGACGACATCGTCGCCGAGATCCGCCGCAGAAGTGCGGAGACCAGGGCCAAAATCCCCATGATCGCCGATGTGGCTTATGGGGCCGGCCACGCTGAAACTCTGGACCTCTTTTTCCCGGAAGGCAGACGCGATCGACTGCCGGTGCATATCTTCATTCATGGCGGCTATTGGCGCATGTTCTCCAAGACAGATTATTCCTACGTCGCGGAACGTGTAACCAAAGCAGGAGCGATCGCGGTCATCCCGGGCTATGCGCTGATGCCGGCGGTGAGGATGGCCACGATCGTCGACCAGATACGCCGCGCCAAGCGGTGGGTGGATGAACACATCGAAGGCCACGGCGGCGACCTCGGCAAGTTGACCGTCAGCGGCCATTCCGCCGGCGCGCACCTCGCGACGATGCTTTTCGACGACGACAGCCGACCATCGGGTATCAAAGGCGCGCTCCTGCTTGGTGGCATCTACGATTTACGGCCGTTGCAAGAGTCGTTCCTCGCG
Organism: Mesorhizobium sp. M1A.F.Ca.ET.072.01.1.1; assembly: GCF_004023325.1. NCBI lineage: Bacteria > Pseudomonadati > Pseudomonadota > Alphaproteobacteria > Hyphomicrobiales > Phyllobacteriaceae > Mesorhizobium > Mesorhizobium sp. M1A.F.Ca.ET.072.01.1.1. Next base: position 17,333 of record NZ_RZSF01000094.1, read on the forward strand.
CCTGAGATCGCCATCACCGATGAGGAGGTTGAGCGGTTTTCGCCGATCGACCATCGTTTCGATCCGTCGGTGACAGTCCAGATCTCGGTCGGGGCGGATGAAACCCCACCTTTTCATAGCCAGGCTGCGGGTTTTGCGGAGCATCTGAAGAACCAAGGACTGGTTGTTTCACGAATGAGCCTGGCAAGAGTGAACCATATGAGCAGCGTCCGCGATCTGGGCGTACCCGACACAGATGGTGCCCGGTCTTTGGTGCATCTGCTGGCGACTGTTTCGGGAGTGTCGTGATCCTGGCGGAGTCGCGCGGGCTTTGACATGCTGTGCCACGCAACCACGATGAAGGCCCTGCCAGCCTCCGTTTTGCGCGATACCGGAGGGGAAACTCATCCTGCACAGAGGCTGGCAGGGCGAACTGGGCGCACGACCGCCAAGTCGTCCGGCCCGCAGTCGAGCGATCGTTCAAAGCCGATGACTTTGGGCATATCGGTGGTCGGGGGCGTTGGAACAGTTGCTTAAAGTTGGGGGACACCACTGAAATGTCACTGATGACTACGAGCTTCTAGAGATCAGCCCGGAGGCCACCGCTGAGACGGTCGAACGAATATTTCGCTATTTCGCCATGCGCTACCATCCCGACAATCAGGACACGGGCGATGAGTCTCGCTTCAATGACATCGTAGAGGCGCACCGGCAACTTCCCTGGCCAGCAATTGTTCCGACGGTTTTGCCAGCACTGAGCCGGGCGGGCCCGCTTGTCAGGCGTCATCGCATGATGCGTGAACTGAAGGTTCCGGTCGTCTCGGCCGGCGGCCCTGCACTCATGGCAGAAGATCACATTCACCATATCCAATGAAGCAGCCATGGGTGCGGCCCGAGTCGCTTGACCATCTCGGCAACATCGAGCGTTGCCTTCCGCTTACAAGTCTGGCAGTCGACCGATAGCCTGTGCCGGCCTCCAGCCTTTTGACGAGCGTGCCTTCCGTGAAGGGAAATTTCATTGTCATGGCGATCCTCGTAAATTGGGGTCGCAGCACCGGTGAGGTTTATTCCTGATCGCCAGGGCGATTGCCAGAGAGGTTACGCGATCACACCATGTCCTTTTGAGGTAGAAATTAGCTATTTTGCATGTGCGGCGGACCACTAGTCGCCAGGCCGGCGCCGGGCTCTCAGGCAATTCTCCCCACGAGAAAAGGCGCCGGTCACCTTAGCCCGCCGCTGGGTGTGGGGGCACACCGAGCGGCGGGTTATCGGATTCTGACGAATTATTACCATCCTCAGACGAGGCGGAAGAGGCAGCGCCCACGTCGCCGCGCATCACGTTGTCGATAATCCCTTCGGCAAAGAATTCTGCCCCGCGTCCTCAATGTCGCGCCTTCAGGAAATGAGCCTTCCGAAGCAGGGCAGTCCAATCCGTCCCGATCAACTCGATGAGCTCGCGGGCTTGCTCTTCGAAAATCTCTGCCTCTCTGGCCAATCGGCCGGCCGCGCGCTGGGCGTGATTCAAAGGTGCCGTGCATCTTGATCTCTGAGCTGATTACCTCCTGCCCGATAAGATGATGGCGGACCGGCTTCGCCTTTCTAATCGACGTGTTGAATTTAAGTGAGTTGACCGAGGAAATTGGGGCGATTGCCGCGACGGTCTCGACATTAATCGAAATCGATACATGATGGCGCCCCAGGGCGGGTGAACATCAATTCAGGAGAGAATACTTGAGTGAAGAAAACCAACAGCAGATCGCCGATCTTGTCGGCCTGACAGCGGATATTGTCTCTGCATATGTAACCAAGAATCCCGTCCCAGTCGCCAACCTACCGGAACTCATCGCTTCGATTCATTCGTCGCTATCCGGCATCAGTCAGCCCCTTGCGCCCGAGGGGCCGAAGCAAGAGCCGGCGGTCAATCCGAAGCGGTCAGTCTTTCCTGACTACATCGTGTGCCTCGAGGACGGAAAGAAATTCAAATCGCTGAGGCGCCATCTCGACGTGCACTACGGCCTGACCCCCGACGAGTACCGCAACAAGTGGGGGTTAAAGCCGGACTATCCAATGGTCGCGCCGAACTATGCCGCCCAGAGATCCACGCTCGCCAAGGCTAGCGGACTCGGCAGGAAGCCTGTGGCAAAGCCGGCGACGAATACCGGCAAAAAGCGTTCGCCACGGTGACGGCGGAGCCTTGCCCGTTTTGCACAAGCGCCGATGTCAGGCCATTTGTGACAGCCGAGAGATGAAGCGCGACGAGTGCCGCGCATCCGGCCCCGGTTAAGCCGTAGAAGCTGGAATCGCCGTCCCGCTACAGCTGATCAGGATTGGGAGTGAAGGTCCGAATTTCCAGCCTCACCTTCGCCAAGGTCACAGAATACCCGACCGGCGGGGCGCCGATAGGAGTGTTTTGATGATCCGGATAATTGTTGCGGCCGGTGCCCTTGTCCTGGCCAGCTTCGTTGCTCTCCCGGCAAAGGCGCAAGAGACTTTACATGGGTACGATTGCACCGATGACTGCTCGGGACACGAAGCCGGCTATGATTGGGCAGCAAGGAACGACATCAGCGACGAGCGAGATTGCGATGGCGATAGCCAATCGTTTAACGAAGGCTGCCAAGCATATGTCGAAGAGCAAGCGGAGGATGCACCCCGGAGCAGTCAACCCGACGATGAAAACGACGGGGATCGGGACGAATAGGAATCCAGCCTGCGAGCCGTGGGGCGGCCCCATTGTCCATCACGTGCTGCCTTGCGCGTTCAACCGTAATGGAACTTCGGCTTTGGCTCGGTACCCTCGAATTCGACGCCGACGCGGTCATTCTTCCGCCAACGAACGACAGCTTTGTAAGCGACCCCGTCGACTGGAACGTAGAGCAGAAAGCGTGCTGGAATCTGAATGTCTGCGGCCAACCTCAGTTCGGCTCCTTGGGAGTGCTGATTGCGCAGAGAGCAGCTGATTTCCGAGTTTTGGAAACCCGTGATGATCGTTCCGCCCTTCAGCACGCGCGGGCGATGTTCTCGACGGGGAGCGTCTGGAGGTGGGGTTTCCAT